>DAOMZC010000008.1:0-26829 GCA_035437965.1 Pseudomonadota bacterium | reverse complement strand
CTGCGGGCGCTGCGGCCGCTGGTTCGCCGCGGCGCCTCCGGCCACCGCCGGCAGCTTCACCTGGCGGCCACCGTGCAGCGCATCGCCGACGAGGGGCTATGGCTGCCCTGCCTGCGGCCCGCCACCGAGCGCTGGTTTCAGGTCACCGTCCTCATCGAGCGCAGCGCCTCGATGGGAATGTGGCAGAAGCTGGCCGCGGAGTTCCTGCATATGCTGCAGTCGGCGGGCGCGTTCAGCAGCGTCCGCGGCTACCAGCTGACTGCCGGCGCCGAGCCGACGATCTACGCGCTGCATGCCCGCCCGGGCGGCAGCCAGCGTCCGGTGCCGCCATCCCAGCTGCGCGACCCGCGCGGCCGCACGCTGATCCTCATCCTTACCGACTGCGTATCGGCGGCGTGGAGCGACGGCTGTATGAGCCGCTTGCTGGCGGAGCTCGCGCGCGCCGGGCCGGTCGCCCTTGTGCACATGTTCCCATCGTACATGATGGAGCGCACGGCGCTGGCAGAGGCGCTGCCGATCTGGCTGCACGCCTCGGCCCCTGGGGTAGCCAACGACCGCCTGTCAGCGGTGCTGCAGGATGGTTTCCAGACCCTTTTGCGGGAGTCGCGGCACTACCTGAAGCTGCCGGTGTTGACCCTGGAAGCGCCCGCGCTGTCCGCCTGGGCGCGGATGCTGGGCGCGAGCGCCGGAGTCTGGGTGAGCGGCTGCGCGCTGCCTTGCCGCGCAACAGCGCCCGGCCAGACCTCGACGGAGGAGCCGACCGATCCGGAGCCGGCAGCGTCTGCCTTTGAGACGGCCGCCATCTCACCGGCAGAGCGCGTCCGTGATTTCCGCCTGAGCGCCTCGCCGCTGGCACGGCAGCTAGCGCGGCTGTTGACTGTCTTTCACGGCACCGGGTTCAGCCTGCCGATCCTGCGCCTGCTGCGCCAGGCTCTCGTCCCGGCCGCCCGCCCGCATCACGAGGCCGAGGTCCTGCTCGGCGGTCTGCTGGAGACTCTACCGGAAGGGAGCGGCCAGACCCCCAGCGATCCGGAGCGCGTCCGCTACGACTTCATCGCCGGGGTTCCGGCGCTGCTGCAGGCCATGCCGCGGGTCCTCTCGCAGGAGCCGCCGCCCGACGGCGGACAGGTCCTGGAGGCGCTGACCGGGTACGTGGCGCAGCAGTTCGGGTCGACCCGCGACTTCATGGCGGTGGTGTCGACCTTGAGTGTAATGGGACAGGGCGAGAGCGCTTTTGCGCAGCTCAGTCATGAGCTGCTGCGCCGCCTGGGCGGCAGCTATGCGGCCCTTGTGCACGATGGCTCGGCGCTTCTTATCAACTGGTCGGCAGCCAGCCATCCGCACCGCAACCGGGTCGAGCTGGCCGCGTATCTGGGCGACCGGCTGGCCGCCTCGCTGGTGGCGGTGACGGCGCCTGAAGAAGGGCTGCCTATCGAGCGCTGGCTGCTCGGCCTGCAGCGCTTCGGAACGCTGGTCCTTGCAGATGCTACGCTGTGCATTGCAGAGCAGCTATGCGAGCACGCAAGCTGGCTGGAGGAGCCGCTGCGCACGCGCCTGCGCGGCGCCCTGCAGTGCGGCCGGGCCTGCCTCTCCACCCCCGCGGAGAGCACCGTAAGCGCGGCGCTGGCCGTCGTCCAGAGCATCGAGCAGGAGAGCTTCGGCTCGGCACGCGAGCTGGCCGCGCAGCGCATCTGCGCCGATGCCGCCCTGGCCGCCGCGGTGCCGTGGCTCGACGAGCAGCCGCACGGCGACCGGCTCCGCCAGCTGGTGCGGGCGATCCTGCACGCAGCGCCGGACCTGCTCCCGGCGGCACCGTGGCGGCTGCGCCCCGTCATCAGCAGCCACCTGCGCGCCCAGCTGCTCGATGAGCAAAGCTACATTCCACCGCAGTGGCGCCGCAACGGCCGCCAGATTTTGGTCGCCGGAGATCTCGGCTGGATCGGCCCCCGCCTGCGCGCCCGCGCTGCCGCGCTCGGGACGCTGCTTGCTGCCATGGGCTACGATCTGCTCTTTGGCGGCGTGCTGGGAGTCGAGCGCGCCGCGCTGCGCGCCTATGTCGCCGAGCGTGAGCGCAGCAGCGACGGCGAGTCCCTGCGCATGCCGCCGGTCGTGGAAGGGAATCAGCTTGCCCGGAACGTGCTGACCCAGCTGCAGTCGGCCGATGGGCGCGGCCGCAGTGACGGCGGCCTGCACTACCCCGACGCGACCTTCCTGCTCGGCGAGACGCCGTATGTGGAGTGGCTGGCCGACAAAGGCTTCCAGGGGGTCAAGGACCCCCAGTGGTCGCTGGCGAGCCACGCGATCATCCCGCTGCCATGGACCGGCACCACGGCGCAGGCCGTCTTCAAGCGGTTCTGGGATGAGCGCCAAAAATACCGCGCCCTGGATGGACGCCGGCTCGGCTTCATCGACTCGTGGTGGGTGCCCGATGCCACGCCGCTGGAGCGGACCTGGCGGGCCATCCATGTGCTGGATGTCAGCTTCTTCCCCGATAGCTTGCGGCAGTACCGGCAGTTCGCGCTCAACATGCTGCGCCTGGTTGTCCTGGCCACCGAGCGAATCGAACTTCTGCTGGCGACTCCGCGGTGGCACAGCTATGCCGCCAGCCTCGCCGCCGCCGCCTACCGTCCGGAGAGCCCGCTGCCCGAGCCGTCCGCGGGCGAGTCCCGCCGGGCGCTGCCGACCGAGAGCGAGCTTCTGCAGGAGCACCTCGCAGAGCTCGCGTCCTACGTAGCGCAGGCGCCGCGCCACGAGCTCCGCGAGACCACGCTGCGCGCGCTGGGGTCGCTGCTCCCGGCCATGCGGCAGTGGCTCGCCTTCGACTTCGCCCACATCGTCGAGCTGACGGATCAGGACACGACCATCGCGGTGGCGCTCGTCGCCTGGCTGGTGCCGCTGGTCATCGAGCATGCCTGGAAGCTCTCGCGCTCGTCGCTGCTCTCGGCGCAGTTCCGGACGCCGGCGCGCTTGTACTCGCTGACCACGCTGCTCGCGGTGATGCGGCGCGCCCATCCGCGCGACCAGGAGTATCGTCATGAAGTCCTCGAGGTCGCGACCGCCTGGGCGCAGATGTACCTCCAGGTCTTGATGCCGGAGCTCGGGGAGACGCGGCTGACGCTCATCCGCGCCTGGCTGAAGGAGAGCGCGATCACCGCCGAAGGTGAGCTCATCGAGCGCCTGCTGGCCGACAGCAGCACCGAGAAAAGAATCGTCGGCTATCTGCTGCTGCAGAGCCAGGATGCGCCGCTCCCCGAGCAGCTGACCGAGTCGTGCCTCAACCGCGAGCTCCAGCTGGCCGAGCTTAAAGGGGAGCTTCGCCCGCTGACAATCCTTGAAGGCTGCCGGGCCAAGACCTCCACGCTCGATGCGCTTGGTGCCGGCCAGCTGCGTGAGCGAATCGAGCGCGTCCGCAGCCCCCGACCCGCCGCCGAGGAGCTGCTCCACTCGCTGCGCGGACGCCCGCTCAAGGCGGCCCCCAGCCCGGTCCGCACTGAAAGAGCGGTGGCAGGCGCAGCCCCGGAGAAGCCGCCTCTCGACCGGCCGCACTTCCGCGCCAGCGAGCACCGCCCGGGCGCCGGGCCGGAAGGCTACTTTTCCGTCTGTCTCGGTGAAGCCGACGACGTGGTCTTCTTCCGCGAGTCGACGTTTGTGAACCTCCGCGATTTTCTCGACACCTTGTACCTGTCCTATCTAAAAGATCGCTTCGCGGCCTTCTCTTACGGCTCCAAGTGGGTCCTGTCCAGCGCCGAGACCGACCAGATTCTTGTGTCGTGGGGCTGGCTCTGCGAGGCGGACCAGCGGGCGTACGCAGCGGGGTCGAACTGGCTGGAGATGACCCGGCTGGAAGAAGCCGGGCTGGTGGCCGGAACCACCTGGCACGTAAGGAGCGGCGACATCAAGTCCTACGGCATCGCCGTGGATGAGCAGGTCCATTACCTGGTCGCGATGAGCGACAAGCGGAAGCTGCTTACGCTGGTCGCAAAAGAGCTCCTCATCGAGTCAGCGCCCGAGACCAACGATCAAAGGAGGTATCTTTACACGGCCATCTTCCGCAGGCCTGATGCTGCGGTCTTCGGCATCGGCGATCGCCGCGTCCTGCGGCAGCGCTCTGCGGCGCCCGCCGCGAGCCTGCCGGAAGATGGGAGCTGACCGGACAAGGAATGCTGACGGCGCTGCGTGTCCTGGACTGGGCGCGCGCCGGCTCAGATATCGGTGCTGCGCGAGATGTTGACTGGATCGAGGAAGCGGTAGGGAATATCGAGGGTCTGATTGCGCCGCTGGATGTCCTGCGAGATGGTCGTCAGCCGGCGCCGGAAGCCGCCCACCACGTCTTCGGCCTCCGGACACAGCGCCGGATGGAACGCGGGGCTCTCGCCGGCGTGGAGCAGCGTCCGCCGCGTCGGCGCGCTGAGCACCCAGACCATGTTGATCTGCGAGGTCGCGGTGCTCCAGCGCGGCATCGCGTGCCAGAACCCCTGCTGCGAAAAGTGACCCGCTTCCGGCGACGGCTCGGTGGGCAGCGGCGCGTGCATGACCGCCGGCGAGTTGGGGACCCAGCCGTAGGCGTCAAACTGACCGTTATTGACGGCTGCGTGCTGCGGCCCGGCGCGGAAGATAAGGTCGGCGACCAGCTCGAACAGCTCTTCACGGCTACCGAGCGCGCCGGGAAACCCGGGCACGCCGCCGCCCTCGGGGCTGGCGAGCTCGCGGGCCCAGCTCTGCAGCTCGTAGTCGGCGGCCACGTCGCCATCGCCGCGGTACCACAGGCGCAGCATGCCCGAGACATACTTGCAGATCGCGTCGTAGACCTGCAGTCCGTCATCGCGATAGTAATAAAACGGCAGGATGTCGGCGCGCTCCATGCCGCGCCCCCGCAGGTCGGCGGTCAGCGAGCGCTCCTTGAACGACCAGCGGCGGTAGAACATCCGCGCCGCGTCCAGCGTCCCCGCCACCTTGCCGCCGAGCGCGGTGTCGATGGTGCCGCCCGGGGCCAGAAGTCCGCCCATGGCGAGCTTGTTGATCGCCAGGTTCTGCTCGTAGTGCGGATCGAGCAGCTGCCGGAGGGGGTGATCCGGGTGCAGCCGCCGGTGCATGGTGATCGCCACGATGCCGCTTATAAGGTGCGTCTCCAGCAGGTGATAAGTCCCTTCGTGCGTGTGCGTGTCGGCGGCCTGGGCGTGCGCGCGCGCGATGAGCCAGTCGTACTCCGGATCGAGCGGCGTGAACACCGGGTTCGCCTCTGCCACCGCCGCCGGCTTGAGCTGGATGGCGAGCGGCATCAGGTGCCCGGTGTCGCTGGCCCAGAACAGACAAGTCGGCGCCGCCAGATAGACTCCTTTTTCCAGGTAGCCCTGGATGCGCGGGTGCCACAGATCAGAGTAGTCGGTGTAAAACAGGCGCCCGGCGGCGAACAGCTCCTGAATCGGCCGCCGCGGGTGGCACGCTCGCAGCACCCGCTCGGCGGCCTCCCACAGCGCCGTCCTGCGGTCCTCGCGCAAGGCCCGCACCTGCATGGGATTGACCCCGGTAAGGCGCTGCCGCCCGAACTCCGCGTCTTCCCGCCAGCGACTCATGATCTCGCGCGGCCCGAGGATTCCCTGGAACAGTCCCTGGTAGCGCCCCGGACCGCGCGACAGGGCGAGCCACTTCGCCCAGCCCGGCAGCAGGTTGCAGAGCGTCCACAGCCGGTACGCGGCAAGCTCGCCGAACAGCTTGGCGGAGCCGGGGCAGGACGGCCGGGCGCACAGCTGGGCGCTCTGCTCGGGCGGGACGGCCTCGCAGCACTCTGCCGCGTTGCGGCACAGACCGCGCGGGATACAGCAGCGCGAGCCGCCGGCAGCAGTCGCTGGCGCGGTGCTGGCGGCCGGCGCGGGCTCGGTCGCGCACACGCAGTGCACGGGCGCCGTCTCGCACCCCTGCATCGTCTCGAACAGGGCGGCCGGACGGGCCAGCAGAGCGACCGTCACGACCAGCAGAACCACGCCCTGCCCCAACCAGATTGCCGACATGAAGCGTGACATCGTCTCCTTCCTGAAAGAGAGCCCGCAGCAGCGACCCGGCCGCTCCCTGGGAAGCCCCGCGACTGGTGCTGCCTCACAAGCGGTTCCATCGCATCAAGGAGGGCGGGCTAGATATTTATGCGCGAGCGCACCTGCCGCAGATCGAAGCCGAGCGCCGCAAACTCGTGCTGGCGGCGCTTGAGCAGGGAGATCAACGCCGGCGGCTGGTCCCCCTCTTCGTTGTCGAGGATGAAGCCGTGCCGCACCGCGGTACCGATGGCGATGGTGACGATGCCGAACGAAGCCGCCTTGGGCGCCGGGGCGATGCGCGGGTCGTCTTCCGCCCCGAGGCTGCCGTTGCGCAGCGCGGACGAGGCATAGGCAATCTCGCCCCCGTCGTCATACTGACGATCGTGCACCCAGGAGTGATAGAACGTGGTGTGGAAGAGAACATAGCGGCAGAGCTGCTTCAGGTTCTCGATATCCCGGTCGCTGGCCGCGGTCGCCGGGCCTGCCACCGGGTGTACGGCCCGCAGCTCGCCGGCGATGGTCTGCCGGCCCGCGGTCGCGGGTCTCTCGCTCACATCGTCCCATTTGATGTCGGCATCGGGCGGCGGCAGGCAGTACTTCGGACTGTGCGCCAAAAGGTCTGCGGAGAACCGCTGCACTTCCACCCAGTACCGGGCAATGTCCGTCGCGTTCTCGCTGAAGAACCGCTCGACATACTCGGTGAGCAGCTCCCAGAACAGTCCGGCGGCGCGGGCATAGATATGGGAATCGCAGATCGGGCGGCGCGGGCGCCAGTCCGCCCAGTCCAGCCTGCTCACGCCTTCGACCACCCGCTGACGCACGCCGGCGACGCCGAGCGCGCTGCCCCAGGCCAGGACGCTGCCCGGGCCCCAGGCGATGTCGTCCCCGTTGCGGTTCGCCGGCACGATCTCCTGCAGGTGCGGCGCGAGCAGGGCGCGGACCGGGTTGAGGCGCAGGTTGCGGAACACGGCGATCGCGTACGGCTCGAGCTGCAGGTGGGCGCTGGCGATGTGCGAGTAGATCTCGCCGTGCAGGAAGTACTGGACGCGGAACACCCGCTTGGCCGCCTCCCACTGCGCCTCGCCGGGTCTGAACGTCAGCGGCCGCGGCGGGTCCCAGCTTCCCGGCGTGCGCAGCCCCAGCGTGATGCGAACCGGCAGCAGGGCATCGCCGTCGAGCCGGAAGCTGGCATCGACATCGCACAGATCGTGCGTGTCGTCCGGCGGGACCTCGCCCCAGGCGTACTTGAGGCGGTAGAGCCGCGGCTCCTGGGCATCGCGCCCGAGCTGCGTCAGGTTCAGTCCGTTTAGTACCCGATCGCCGAGCCAGGCGTCACTGCGCGACTCCTGCGGGTGCTTCTGGGTGAGGCTCCGCGGGTAGTCCTTCTGGATCGCCCGCAGGTCGCGCGCATCGGAGCGAAACGGGTCGAGCAGGCGGTGCTTCACATACAGCGGCCCGTAGGTCAGCTTGAAGTGCTCGAGCAGCCTCTTCTGACCCGCGCAGTACTCCTGCGGCGGGCGGGCGCCCATGTCGCGTCCGGCCGCGGCCGACCGGGCGCTCGGACAAGAGGTGTCGCGCCCACAGCTCGACAAGTACGTGGTGCAGCGGCTGGCTATCTGGGCTGGTACTGTCCGCAGCAAACAGAAGTCGTCCCGCGGCGCGAGCTCCCCTGGGCTGCGAGCTGCCTTCGGTCATCGAATCTTGCTCCAAAGTTTTTCGCAAAAAGGCGGGTCCTACTGCCCACCAACTAGGACCAGACTACCCATCAAGTCAAGAGGGACTTCTGTAAGCAAACAGAACAACAATACCGAGCACGACACTGCGGTCGGACCCGCGGCAAGCCCTACCTTGTCGACGGTGTGAGCTTTTTCCTGCAGCGCCTGCGGAGGTGGATGCAATACTGCTCGACTCTGCAAAGTGAGTAACCACGTCATGCGTCGACGCAGCAAGATCCTCTGTATTATTTCCTTCGCCACTCTGGCGGTCGTGCTTCTGGGAGCATTCCTTTTTTACTGGCGGCATCCCAAGCGGCCGGTGCTCGGGGTGCTCACCCAGCAAGCGGGGCCGGCGGTCTTCAAGTTCACCGACATTCCCAAGGGGAAGGCGCTCAGCGCTGCGGAGGTGGACGGCTACGCGCGTCGCCTGCTGGCGGAGATGACGCTGGAGGAGAAGGTGCTGCAGATGTCGGGCGACAGCGCGCTGTGGGACCTCATCAAGCTGATCACGGTGGAGCGCCGCAAGTACAACGACTACCCGATCCCGGCCGGGGAGCAGAAGCGGCTGGCGATTCCGCCGCTCGGCTTCGCGGACGGTCCGCGCGGCGTGGTCCTTGGCCACTCGACCTGCTTCCCGAGCGCGCTCGCCCGCGGCGCCAGCTGGGACCGCGACCTGCAGCGCTCCGTCGGCGAGGTGCTCGGCAAGGAGATTCGCGCCCAGGGCGGCACGCTGTGGGGCGGCGCGTGCGTGAACGTGCTGCGGCACCCGGCGTGGGGCCGGGCGCAGGAGACGCTTGGCGAGGACCCCTATCTGCTCGGCGAGCTGGCGGTACCCGAGGTCCTGGGAGTCCAGGCCAACAACGTAATGGGCTGCGCCAAGCACTTCGCCCTGAACTCGATCGAGCAGACGCGCATGAAGGTCGACGTGCGCGCCAGCGAACGGACGCTGCGCGAGGTCTATCTGCCGCACTTCAAGCGGCTGGCCGACGCCGGGGTCGCGTCGTTCATGACTTCCTACAATCAGGTAAACGGTGAGTATGCGTCCGAGAGCCGGCACCTCTTGCGTGAGATCCTCAAGGGCGACTGGACCTACCCGGGCTTTGTGATGTCCGACTTCTTCTATGGCGTCCACGATGGCGTGAAGGCGGCGCACGCGGGGCTGGATCTGGAGATGCCGTGGACCGTGGTCTACGGCCGCAAGCTGCAGACGGCGGTGGCGCGCAGCGAGGTCCCGCTGGCGCTCGTCGACGATGCGGTGCTGCGCATCCTGCGCCGCAAGATCGACTACGCGAGCCGACCCGACCCGATGGCCTACCCGCGGTCGCTGGTGCGCGCGCCGGCCCATGTGGCGCTGACGCGAGAGGTGGCGGAAAAGAGTGTGGTCCTGCTGGAGAACCGCGGCGAGCTTCTGCCGCTCGACGGCGCGGCGCTGCGCTCGCTGGCGGTGGTCGGGCGCCTGGCCGATGCGCCAGACCTCGGCGACCATGGCAGCAGCCGCGTCTACCCGCCGGCCGCGAGCGTGGTGACCATAGTGGGCGGACTGCGGGAGGCGCTTGGTCCGAGCCGCGTCGTATATGAGCCGGGCGCGGACCTTGCGCGCGCGCGCGCCGCGGCGAAGTCGGCCGACGCGGTTGTGATAGTCGCCGGCTTCGACCATGAGGATGAGGGCGAGTACATTCCCGAGCAGCCGAGCAAGTCCGACCGCGGTGGCGACCGCCTGGACCTCGCGCTGCGGGCGGGCGACCGCGAGCTCATCGCCGCCGTGGCGGCCGTGAACCCGCGCGCCATCGTCGTCCTCATCGGCGGTTCGGCGATCCTGGTCGAGGACTTTCGCGAGCTCACTCCCGCCATCCTGCACGCCTTCTACCCCGGCGAGCAGGGCGGAGCCGCCATCGCGCGCATCCTGCTCGGCGAGGTAAACCCCAGCGGCCGCCTGCCGTTCACGATGCCCAAGTCCGCCAGCCAGCTGCCGCCGTTCGACAACCAGTCTCTCCAGGTGGAGTATGGCTACTACCACGGCTACACGCTGACCGATAAGCAGGGTATGGAGCCGCGCTATCCTTTCGGCTACGGACTTGGCTACACGAGCTTCTCGCTGCGCAACCTCAGCCTCGCCGCGAGCGAGGTGGCCGCCGACGGAGTGATCGAAGCGGCGGTGGATGTTACAAACACCGGCAAGCGCGCAGGCGCGCAAGTCGTACAGCTGTACATCGGCTTCCCCGCGGCGACCGTGGATCGTCCGGTCAAGCTGCTGCGCGGCTTCGAGAAGCCGACCCTGTCGCCCGGTGAGACAAAGCGCGTCACGTTTTCGGTACCCGTGAAAGACCTGGCCTACTATGACGAGGCGACTCGCGCCTGGGTGGTCGAGCGCGGACCGCACTCCGTCCTGATCGGACCCTCGTCGCGCGCCGCCGAGCTGCTGGAGGCGCGCTTCCGCGTGCGGGACTGACGTCGGCCCGCGGATGTCGGAGGCCACCATACAGAGCATACCCGCACGGGCCGCTGCGCGGCGCCCAGGGCGTGTTACTGGATGAGGTCTCACCGTCGAAGAAACTGACCTGTAACCATTTCAACTTTGGAGCATCTGAATCACTAATCAACTCGGCCCAACTCGGCCTAACCAAGGGAGTGTTCATGTCACGCATTCAAGCCATCGAGCCCGCCGCCGCTGAGACCCCTGCCAAGGCCATGCTGGAGGGGATCCAGAAGAAGTTCGGCGCGCTTCCCAATCTGTTCAAAGTGCTCGCTCACTCCCCTGCCGCTCTGCAGTTCTATGTTGGGCAGATCGAGTCGCTGACCAAGGGGGTCCTCGACCCGCAGCTGCGCGAACAGCTCGCCGTGGTCACCGCGGGCGCCAACCACTGTGACTACTGCGCCTCGGCGCATACGCTGATGGGCAAGGGCGCCGGCCTGACCGAGCGGGAGCTCGCGCAGAACCTTCACGGTCGGTCGCTCAACCCGCGGACCGAGGCCGCACTGAAGCTGGCCCGGTCGATCCTGGAGCACCGCGGCGAGGTCAGTGATGAAGACCTGAAGGCCGCTCGCGAGGCCGGCTACAGCGAGGCCGAGCTCGTCGAGATCATGGCCCATGTAGGCATGAACATCTTCACCAACTACTTCAATCGCCTGGCCAAGACCGAGGTGGACTTTCCGCTGGTCAGTACGAGCTCCGTAGATAGCCCCAAGTAGCGCCGGCTCGTCATGCATCTGGGGCAGAGTCCATTTCTAATCCCGGCTGTTTGCTGTATGATGATGGCCGAGCCCCATGTCTGCCAGACCACCCACCGGCAGCGAGCTGGATAGCCCGGAAGGGGACGGCGGAGACCGGAGTCAGGCGAGCGAAGTCTTCGAGCTCACCGACAGAGATCTGCAGGACCACACGGTAGTCCGCTACGGCGGCCGCTACGAGCTGCTGAGCCTCGTCGGTGCAGGAACTTACGGGTCGGTCTATCGAGCGCGCGACACCGAGCTTGGCGAGATCGTCGCGGTCAAGGTACTGCGCCGCGAGCACATCGCGCAGCCGAGCACTCTGGAGCGCTTCCGCCGCGAGGTCCGGCTGGCGCGGCGGGTCGCCCACCCGAACGTCGCCCGCACCTACGACATCGGCGCGCACCATGACGAGCGCTTTCTTACGATGGAGTACATCGATGGCCAGCCGCTGACCCGGCTGTCCCCGCTCAACGCGGCGGTGGAAGACCTGCTGCCGCTGCCGCTGGTCATCGATGTCGGGGTGCAGCTGTGCGCCGGACTCGGGGCGCTGCATACGGCCGGGATCATCCATCGGGATCTGAAGACCGACAACGTGCTGGTCGAGCACCAGGGGCGCGTGGTGATCACCGACTTCGGCATCGCCCGCGCGCTCAAGGCGGTCGATGGCGACACCGGTGGTTACAGCTCCGGATCGAATGTCCTTGTCGGGACGCCGGCCTATATGGCTCCCGAGCAGGTGCGCGGCAACGCCCGGGTCGATACGCGCGCGGATCTGTACAGCTTGGGAGTCATGCTGTTCCAGATGTTCACCGGCCAGCTGCCGTTCGCCAAGAGCTCGGGTCTGGAGACCGCGCTGGCGCGGCTTTATGAAGCGCCGCTGGAGCCGCTGGGTCTGCGGGCCGATCTGCCCCCGGCGCTCGCCGACTTCCTGCGGCGGAGCCTTGAGCGCAGCGCGGACGCGCGGTTTCAGACCGCTGCCGATATGGCCAGCGCGCTGTCTGCCCAGCGGCCGGATGGACCGGGCCTTATGGAGTACCTGCGCGCTCGCGCGTCCGCCCCGCGGCGGGTCGTGCTGGCGGGCGGGCTCCCCGCGGACGCGACGCAGCCGTCCGACCGGCTGAGCGTCGGCACGACCTCGCCGCCCGCGGAGCCCGCGCCTTCGCTGGCGGGGCCGCTGGCGAACCTGGCGCCCGGCGCGCGGCAGCTGGCGGTGACCGTGCTGCTGTTCCGCTTCCCCGGCGATAAGTCCGACGAATATCTGGCGCACGGCCTGACCGAAGAGATCATCGATCGGCTGAGCGAAGCCGAAGGGCTGATCGTAACCGGCTTCAGCGCCGTGCGCGCGCTTGGTCCCGAGCAGCGCGAGCCGGCCATCCTGGCGGCCAAGCTGCAGGCCCAGGTGGTCGTAGATGGGACCCTGCGCATATCGCCGGCCGGACTGGGCGCCATCGTGCGCATCATCGAAGTCGAGCGCGGGCTGCAGCTGGCGGTGCGCCGCTTCGAACGCGCGGACCGGAATGTCCTGGCGCTGGCGCTGGAGATCTCCCAGGTCCTGGGAGGCCTGCTGACCGCGCACGTCAATGAGGACCAGGGCGGAATCGTCAGCGATGCGGTAGCGGTTGATCTGTACATGCAGGCCCGCCACCAGTATCACATCATGAGCAGCCATGCAGTGGCGCGCAGCGTGGAGCTTTTCGAGCAGGCCCTGAGCCGGCTGCCCGATGAGCCGATGCTGCTCACCGGGTATGCGCTGGCGCTGGCCCGCCACTGGTTCTTTGCCGGCGAGGGAGCCGGCATGCGCGCGACCCTGGCCGCCGAGCGCGCGGTCCGCGCCGCGCCCGAGGCCGAGGAGTCCTTCCTGGCGCTGGCCATGGTGCAGTTCAACAGCAACCGCAACGTCGAGGCGGCGAGCTCCCTGCGCTGGGCGCTGGCGCGGGCGCCGCGGCTGGCCGAGTGCCACGAGCTCCTGGGTCACGTACTCACCGAGGTCGGCCCGATGGAGCTTGCCTTGCGCCACCTTCACTACTCCCTGCTGCGCGACAAGCCCGGTCCGCTGGTCCTGTACTCGCTGGCGCGGGCGTATGTACTGAGCGGACAGAGTGAGGCCGCCTTCACGCTCCTAATCCGTGAAGGCTGGGGCGGCGAGCTGGCCTTTGCGCGCTGGGCGATGCTCGCGCGCTCGCTGTGCTGGTGCGGTGATCGGCAGCAGGCCCGCCGCTATCTGGACGAGCCGATGCTGGCCACCCCGATGCTGCAGCGGCCGCGCCA
Source organism: Pseudomonadota bacterium (assembly GCA_035437965.1). GTDB lineage: Bacteria > Myxococcota_A > Polyangia > Palsa-1104 > JAEUJZ01 > CALFML01. The sequence goes on along the minus strand of DAOMZC010000008.1, from coordinate 13,607 downwards.
GATGATCGAGTTCGCCGCCGGCGAGCGCCTCCTCACGCTCGAAGAGTACGTGCCGAGCCGGCATCAGTCCGCATCGACCAGCATGCGCGGCCGGCTCTTTGGTCTGCAGATGGTCATTGAGTATCACTGCTTCCGCGGCCAGCTGGACGCCGCGCTGCAGGCGCTGCGTCAGCTTGTAAGGCTCGCGCCGGTCGACATCCAGTGGCTGGAGCACTGTCCCGTGCTTGCAGTGATACGGAGTGCGCCTGAGTTTCCCGCGCTCCGGGCGCCCATCGCCGAGCTGGCCAAGCAGGTCCAGCGCGCGCTGGGAATCGGCGCGCAGCTGCCCGGCTGGTCGCCCCCCGCGACCTGAGCGCTTACAGGGGAGGCGGCGAGCTGTTGCGGATGAGCCGCCGCTTATGGGAAGGAGTATGCAGACCGTTATCGGACAGGAAGCTGGAGTCTGCCGGATCGCAGCCCGCGGGATTATTGGCGGCCAGGCGGCTCGGGCAGACGCGCTGCACGTAAGCCAGGTCGGTCTCGGCGCCGGTCACCAGGCTGTTGGCGGTCACCCAGCGGGTGTGGCGGATGCACTGCGCGCCGTCGACCCCCCACTCTGCTTCCATTTCCCACTGTTCCGGTGAGCGCACCTGAATGCCAAGGCTATCCCAGGGATCGATCGGCGTGCCGTTGCGCGTATGGGGCACGCCGTTGCCGCAGTAGTCGGCGCGCACCATGCGCGTACAGGCCTGGTGCCAGTCTGCAACCTGCTGGGAGAAGCACCGGCCGTCACTTTTGCACTCTTGAACCTCGGCCCACGGCGCGTAGCCCCACAGCACGCACTTGGCCAGCGCCGAGCCGAGGCACGCCGGCGTAAACTTGTTCTTGCGCGTCTTGGCATCCCCGGTGGTCATGTCCCAGCTGCCGGCCAGGAAGATGACCGGGATCGGCTGGCCCGCTTCCGTGCCGCACGGGGACACCCAGCCCTGATCCGTGGCCAGGGACAGGGTGTACTTGTAGATTCCCAGAGTACTGTCCCAGGTCGCCGCGTCGACGCGCAGCTGCGTCGCCTGCCCGCTCGTCACCTCGATGTCCAGGATCACGCCGCCGAGCTCCGACTCGCTCAGGTAGGAGCTGGCGCGCTTGCCGGAAAAGTGGGTCTGGTCGATCGCCACCTCGGTGAGCAGGCTCCCCTCTTTCTGGGCGGTGGTCATATCCGCGCCATTAAGGGTAAACGCGTTGAGCGTGAACGAATTGAGGGTAAACGCGTTGAGCGTAAACGCGTTGAGCGTAAACGCGTTGAGCGTAAACGTGTTGGTCGTCGTCTGGCGAGAGTGCTGCTCGTCGGTAGCGAGCCTCTCTTCGGGACTGCAGCCGGCGGCGACGAGCCCGGCCAGTGAGAGCCCGGCCAGGGCGGCCTTGATTTTCATGATCGACCTCCAGGAAAAATTATAATCAACCCGGGCCATCTTGGCGAGTGTCCGTAGTCACACAAGGCTATGCGCAAATAGCTTCCGTGCATATTTATGTGAGATTGCGGAGTTACGGGCCGGGCCGCGGTGGCCGGGCCCCTTCTTGGGCAGCCGCTACTCCTTGGGCGGGGGCGCGGCGGCGCAGATGCGGACCCCGACGTTGGGATCACGGAAGCTGCTATCGACGATGGTGCGGTTGGTCACCCGCGCGGCGATCGCGGCGAAGAAGTAGCCGCCGCCGCGGACCAGGAGCTCGTCCTTGCCGAGCCGCGAGGTTGTCCACTCAAAGACGTTGCCGGCCATGTCGTCGAGCCCGAACGGGCTCCGGCTCGCGGGGTGGGAGCCTACCTCGTCGGGCCCCATCTCCAGGGTGCTGCGGGCGTAGGTCTGGTCGAAGTTGGCGTCCTGCGGCCCGAGGTTGCCGCCGTGCGGGAACTCGCGCTCGTCGGCGCCGCGGGCGGCCCGCTCCCACTCATACTCGTCGCAGAGGCGGGCGCCCGGCACCTGGCCGGTGGTCGCCAGCCAGCGCGCATAGGCCTGCGCGTCGTCGATCGAGATGCCGCCCACCGGCAGCTTCTGCCAGTCGAGCCGCTGGCGCACCTTGCGGCCCGGGTACAAGAGCGGCTCGCCCTGCTTGGCGGTGAGCGGCTGCGACCCCGGCTGCAGCTTCAGCAGCCACCCCCCGCCCGGGACCTCGCTCAGCTCGACGGCGCCGGACACGCTGCCTTTGGTCACCTTCATCGCTCGCGCCGCGCGCTCCGCGGGCGGCAGCGCGGCGAGGAAGCGCAGCCAGTCGCCAAAAGTCGTCTCGCTGCGGGCGATGAAAAAGCCGGCGGTCCGCACCGGGTGCAGCGGCACCGTGCTCAGAAACGTGCGGCGCGACGGCTCGTCCGCGGTCGTCCCGAAGCCGAACCGCCCAGGCGGCACATAGACGAAGCCCGCCGGCACCGCCGCTGCCCGCGGCAGCTCCAGCTCGAGCCGCAGCGCCTCGTCGCGCCCGATCACGAAGGGATAGCGCACCTCGGCACGCTCCGCCGCGCGCAGTGTCAGCAGGTAAGAGCCCGGTGCCAGCGCCAGCTGCTCGATCGGGGCGGCGGACGGCGTGGCCACCGGCGAAAGGCGCTGCTGCTGCGCGGCATCCGCCTCGTAGCGCTGCAGCTGCACCACGGCGCCCGCGGGCTCGGTCAGAAGCTGCAGCCGGCCCGGGGCCTTGTGCCGCTGCAGCCAGGCGCCCTCGGGGTCATATAGCGCGAGCCGCTGCAGCAGATCTTCGAGCTGGGCGCCGCGCCGGTCACGCTCTGCGGCGAGCGCGCGCTGGTAGAGCGTCTCTGCCAGGAGGTCGCGCGCCGCCCGGCTGCTGGCGTCGAGCGTCAGCACCCCCTCGAACACCTGGCTCACCCGGCCCAGGGCCTTGTCGTTTTCCTGGGCCAGGCTCAGCGCCTGCGCCCAGGTGCGCTCCCCGTCCTCAAGGCGCTGGCTGTCGAACGCCTGGAACGCCTGCTGGCGCAGCTTGTCGACCGCGTCGCCCTGCTGGCGCGCCGCCGCGAGCAGGCTCTGGCCCTCGGTGAGGTGCTCGCTGATGCGGCGGTGCAGCTCGCGCTGGTTCAGCGCGCGCACGCCGACGAAGATGGCGCCGATGGCCAGCGGGACCGCCGCCAGGGTGGCGATCCGCAGCCGGCGCCGTCGGCGCTCGGCGTCGCGCGAGGCGTCGAGGAACTCCCGCCCGCGCGGGCCCACGTCATCGGCCAGGAGCAGCCGGGCCTCGCGCAGCTGGCGCACCGTCCACACCCGCTCCGCCGCCCGCCCGAGGCGCCGCCGCGCGGTGGTCGCCGCCTCCAGGCGCTGTCGCACCGCCCGGCTCTCGGCGTCTTGCTCAAGCCACTCGCGCAGCGCCTGCCAGCCGCGGATGAGCGCCTCGTGCGCGACCTCGTAGGAAGGCCCCTCGGCGGTGTCCATGGCGACGAGCAGGCGCCCGCGGACCAGCACGTCCAGCGCCTGCCGCGCCGCCGGCCGGCCGCGCACCAGATCCTCCTCGGCGCGGCGGGCGCGGGTGCCTTCCAGGGTGACCAGCGACATCAGCATGCTGCGCGCCAGCTGGCGCTGCTCGGGAAGCAGCCCGCCGACCACCAGATCGGCATGGCGGGCCAGGGCTCCCGCCACCCCGCCGATGCTCTCCAGCGCCGCCGCGGTGATCAGGTTGCCGCTGCGCGCCTCCCACAGCTCGGCCAGCGCGAACTGCAGGAGCGGCAGCCCGCCATCGGTCTGGGCCGTCGAGCTCACCAGGCTCTCGACCAGGCTCGGCGACTCGAAGCTCACGCCCTTGGCCAGCACCGGCCCCACCACCGCCTCGCGCAGCTTGTCCGGCCCGAGCGGGCGCAGGATATATAGACCCTTTGTCACCTCCTGGCCGATCCCCGGCACCCGGGCGACGCGGGCCAGAAAGTCGCTGCGCAGGGTGGCGAGCAGCCGCACGCCCGGCAGCCGCTGGATCAGGCTCAACAGGACCTCCCCGGCGAGCTCCGCCTCGTCGGCCGCCGCGATGGTCGCCAGCTCCTCGAGCTGGTCGACGAGCACGATCAGCCCGCGGTCGCTCCCCAGGCGCCGCTGCAGCTCGCGCCCGAACCCCCCCGGCTCCTCGCGCAAGGTCAGGCCGAGCCACTCCTGGCCCACCGGCGCCACCCCGGGCGGCAGCGGCAGCGCCGCGAGCACCGTCGTGAACGCCGCGACCAGGCTGCGCAGCGGGCTGGTCCCCGGAACCAGCGTGACCTGCGACCACGTCCGGCCGTCGCGCAGCGCCCCTTCAAGGACGAGCGGAACGATCCCGGCCCGGCACAGCGAGGACTTGCCGACGCCCGACTCGGCGGCGACCAGGACGAAGGGCTCCGAGCGCAGCCGCTCCAGCAGCGAGCCGATCTCGTTGCGGCGGCCGAAGAACAGGGCGCGGTGCCGTTCATCGAAGGGCAACAGCCCGCGATAGGGATTCCCATCCGGCAGCGAGGTCGCGCTGGCGGTGGGCAACAGGCTCTCCAGCGCGTCCAGGAGCTCCTGCGCCGTGGCGTAGCGCTCGCCGGGTACGCTGCGCAGGCAGCGGCCCACCACCGCGGCAAACTGCGGCTCGATGTTGCGCGGCGTGGCGTCGGGCTGGGCCGGCTCGGCCAGACACAGCTCGTACGCCAGCGCCCCCAGGGCATAGACATCCGATTGCGGGGAGGCCGTCAGCGGCGGCGCGGGCGCATCCTGAGTTGACTGGCTCTGTCCGTCTGTTGGCCGCGGCGCCGCTGCCGGCTGCGGACCCGGGGCACTGATTCCCAACCGGGCCGCGATGGCAGCCGCCTCTTCCCGCGGTGGGAGCGCGCAGAGCGCCGCCGCGTCCGGGGCCGCCGCCGCATCCTCGAGGGTCGTCACCAGCCCGTAGTCCAGGAGCTTCACCTCGCCCTCGGGTCCGCGCTTGACGTTGGTGGCGCGGATGTCGCCATGGACGACGCCGCGGCGGTGCGCCTCGGCAACGCCGCGCGCCAGGCTGATGAGCAGATCGAGGACCTGGCGCCACGGCAGGGGCCTCTGCAGGCTCTCCAGCGTCTCGCCGCGGATGTACTCCGAGACGATGTAGTGCCGGGGCGGGATCTTGCCGACGCGGAAGATGGTTACGATGTTGGGATGCTGGACCCGCGCGACCGCCCGCGCCTCAAGGAGGAAGCGCTCGCGCGCCGCGCTGCGGGGCAGCGTCACCAGGCGAATGGCGACCGGGCGATCGAGCACCGTGTCGTGACCCAGAAACAGCGGTCCCTTTCGCCCGCTGCCCATCTGCCAGAGCAGCTGGTAGCCGTCAAACGACTGCGGAATCGGAGTGCTCAGCGTAGAGGGAATCGTCTCTGCCATGGTCAAGGGCTCGCCGGGGTGCGCTGCGCTGTCTGCTGCACGCGGACAGGATGGGGCCGAGAAGGATGGATTAGAACTGCGCGCACGACATCGGCAACGCTGCCCGTCACGCCGTCCGGCTCTGGCCACGAGATGCGAAGCAGGTACAGGCCCGGCGGCAGCTCCAGCTGCATCTTCGCGGTGGTGACCCGACCCAGGTTCTTCGCATCGCCCGCGGCAAAGCTTTGATCGTCGTTTTTGCTGTAGCGGATCGCCTGGACCTGCGCTCCCGCAGGCTCCACTTCGAGCAGGAGGCGGCCGGGGGCGTGGAGGCTGCGCCGCCGCTCTCCGCTCGGGTCGTACAGCTCGAGCCGGAGGAGCAGATCTTCGAGCACTACATCCTCCTGTCCGAGCTCGGCCAGGACGGCGTGGCTGGTCAGGATGTCGGCCATCAGCTGCTGCAGCGCCGGGTCCTTGGGGTGCTGGCGCAGCCCCGCCTCGGTGGCATGGGCGGCCCGGAAGTAGCTCCGCTGTCCCAGGAGACTCAGCTGCTCGGCGCCCGCCAGCTGCGCCGCCGCCGCCGCCGGCTGGCCTCCCACCTGCAGCAGGAGCGCCGCCTCCCACGCCCTGTCGACCGCCGCGTGCTGACCCTGCGCGGTGCCCAAAAGCTCGCGAACTTCCGTCGGCAACATCAGCGTGGGGCGCGGCTGCGAGCGCCCGCAGGTCCCATGCCCGACCACCGGCACGCCGAGCAGCAAAAGTCCCATGATCGGCAGGGCACCGAGCGCATACCTGCGCCGCCGCGCTGCCCGCTGCGAGGCGCGCAGGAACTCACACTCTTGGCTGGTGAGCGCTTCCGGATCGATGCTCTGGACCGCGTGTAGCTGCCGGCTGCTTAGGAGCAGCGGCTCGGCGTGGCCATTTTGCACCCAGTTGCGCGCGTTCCGCGTGATCTGCCGCTGCTTTTCGAGCAGCGGCTGATACTCGGCGAGCCAGCGCTGCAGGGTCGGCCAGCAGGCGGACAGCATCGGGTGGGCGATGTGACAGACCGGACCCTGGGCGGTCGGCACCGGTTGGACGAGGCGCGCCTGGACCAGGCGCTGCAACGTCCGCCGGGTCAGCTCTTCGCCGTCCACGAGCTCCGCCATGTCCTTGGGCAGCGGCTTGCCGCTCTCGGCGTGCAGCCGCAGGAGCAGCCGGCGCGCCACCCGCCGCTGCTCGGTGGTCATCATCGAGATCGTCAGCTCGGCGTGGCGCGCGATCGGTCCCAGCGCGCCGCCGACCGTGCGCAGCGTCTCGACGGTAATCCGGTCGCCGCTGCGCGCCTCCCACAGCTCGGCGAGCACCAGCTGGAGGAGCGAGAGGAGTCCGTCTTCCTGAACCACCTGCGCCACCAGCTCATCGATCAGGGACTCCGGCTCGAACCCCACTCCGGAGGCCACGGCAGAGCCGAGCACCATGTCACGCAGCCGCTCGTGACTCATCGGTCCCAGGGTGTGGAAGGAGCCAAGGCCCACCGTGGTGAACCAGCCGGTCTGGCTGAGCAGACTCCACTGATCACTGCGCACCGAAAGGAGCAGCCGCAGCCGCTTGGCGCTGTCGATCAGGCTGCAGACCGCCAGAGCGAACTGCTGCGCCTCTTGCTGAATCGCGGCTCCCAAGAGCTCCTCAAGCTGGTCCACGACCAGGAGCAAGCTCTCCCCAGAGCCCAGGAGCTCGCTCAGCGTAGGGCCGAGCCGCTCGGGGTGATCGCGCAGCAGCCGCAGGACATCCGCCTCGGAGAGCCGCTCGGAACCGGCAAGCCCGGTCAGTCCGGCCATGATCGCCGCCGCCAGCGCCTGCAGGGGCCAGGTCGACGGGGTGAGCGTAACCGTCCGCCAGCGCGCGCCGTCGCCCAGCCCCTCCTCGGCGATGAGCGGCAGCAGCCCCGCATGCACGAGCGAGGTCTTGCCGACCCCGGACACCCCCGCGACCACCAGACAGCTCTCGCTGCGCAGCCGGCTCGATAAGGAAGCAAGCTCGGTCCGCCGTCCCAGAAGGAGAGTCCGGTGCTCGCTCTGATAGGGCTGCAGGCCGCGGTAGGGATTGCCGCTGACCGGGCGCATGGTGAGGAGCTGCTGGCGGACCTGCTCCAGGGCGTCGTGCAGCTCGCGCGCGGAGCGGTAACGCTCTGCCGGATCGCGGCGCAGACAGCGCTCGATCACCTCGGCGAAACGGAGGTCGACGGTCGGTACCAGCTGCCGCAGCGCCGGAGCGTCGCGCCGCGTCGCCGGGTCGAGCAGGGACGCCACGGACAGCTCCGCATGCGGCGCCACCCCGACACACAGCTCGAACAGCAGTACTCCCATCGAGTACACATCCGAGGCCATGGTCGCCTGGACTCCGAGAAGGACCTCGGGAGCCATGTACTGCGGCGTACCCCGGATGCCGCTCGGCCGTCGGGCCTCGGCGCCGGACCGCGTCGAGCCCGGTGGTCCCAAGAGCGCCTGCTCGCGGACACTGACGACCCCCGGCGCGGACGGCTTCTTCACCTCCTCACTTCCGGCCGCCTGCTTGAGCGGCAGCGGCGGATACTCGTCGGTCGTCGCCGCCGCGGTGCTCCCAGGCGCCGACTGCTTGAGCGGCAGACCCGCCGCCGCATCGGGCGCGCCCATCAGCTTGGCCAGCCCGAAATCGAGCAGCTTCACGGTGCCGTCCTCGGCGAGGATGGCGTTACTCAGCTTGATGTCGCGGTGCAGGACCCCGCGCTCATGGGCGGCCGCCAGACCCTTGGACAGACCAAGACCAAGCTCCAGGACGCGCTGCCACGGCAGCGGCCGGGGCAGCAAGTCCAGGTTCCGGCCCGCTACATACTCTGAGACTATGTAGGCCAGTCCGTCGACTTCGCCGACGCGGTAGACCGCAACGACGTTTGGTCCCTGCAGCTGCGCGGCGGCCCGCGCCTCGGCCAGGGAGAGCTCGCGCTGATCGAGATCGTCGTCGGGGTGCGGACTCAAGAACTTGATCGCGACCTTGCGATCAAGCAGGACATCGTGCCCGAGAAAGACCTCTCCCATACCACCGCGGCCGATCGACCAGAGCAGCCGATACTCATCAAATGCGGTGGGCGGAGGTCTCTGTTTTATCACGGGTTCCCCTGGTGGGCCCAAGTCGGGCCGGTCACCCGTGCAAAGGCCTTGGTCAATAGCCCGGAGCCTTGGCACACTGCCGCCTTATTACAGTAGCTTTGTTCCCCCCCAATCAATCGTTCATTGTGACATAGAGAACTGAGCTCGGCAAGTACTCGCCGTCTCGCCACAATCGTCGCCCACATACACTTTCACCGACCCCCAAGGGGCGATACATGCGACCATTTTGGCGACCATTTTGGCGACCATTTTGGCGACCATTTTGGCGGCCGCTTTGGCGACTATTTTGGCGGCTTCGGTCAAGTGCTACTAAGTCTGCTGGAGGAACAGCACGACCTTGCGGATCTCTTCGGCGGTGAAGCCGATGTTGAAGCGCTGGTTGTAAAACCTTACGACGTCTGTGAGATCCCGCGCCTCGCCGTTGTGGAAGTACGGAGCCCGCGCGCCCAGACCGCGCAGGTTCGGCACCTTGAACTTACCGATGTCGGAGAACCTGCCGGTCCGCAGACCCACCCCCGGATCGGTCACTCTCCTGACCGCTCCGCTGCCGCCTCCGGCGCGGCTATTTTGGGTGAACTCATAGACCGGATATTCACTCCCAAACATCGGGTTGCCGTCGACATCCGCGGTTCCGGTGTTCATGAACCGGGGTCTTGAGTGATTCCCGACATCCGGGGTGTTGTGACACGTCGTACAGAATCCGGAGATGGCGGGCTGGCCCAGCACATCGTTTAGGCCCGGGACGTTGGTGATCGTAATTGGCTTGGTGTAAAAAAGGTTCGCCCCATCGCCGATGTCACCCCGGTTCCGCGTCAGCTCGGTCTTGTCGGTGGCGGGGAAGACATCCGACTCCCAGGGGTCATAGATGGTGAGCGAGATGTTGTCGAATCCGGGTGCGAACGGATCGTTGATTCCGGGGAAGAACCGGGTGCCGCCGACTCCGCCGGGGTTGCGGGTGAGGACGGCGGCGAGGTTTACCGCGCCGCCCCGGGCCCGCTCGCACGGCTCGCCGGTAGTCTGATCGGTGGTGCAGCCGACCACGTCCAGGCGGCCGACCAGCTCGCTGGTGATCTGGGCGCTGAACAGGTTCAGCTGGAAGTCGGCGATCTCGGCCCGCTGCTGCGCCGTCAGCGGCACCCGGGCCTGGGCGTGGCCCACGGTGGCCTCGTTGGCCAGGTGCAGCAGCGCGTCGCGATTGGCCGGGCGCCCTTCGCTCTCCCGGCCGTCCCACAGGCTGAGGGTATTGAACGCGACGTTGGCGGCCGGGAGCGGGCGCCGGAATAGCGAGAGCTCATCCTGACTGGCAAATGAATAAGGATCCCGGACCGCGCTGAGCCGGAAGTCGGCTCCGGCGGGCATGCCGAGGCCGATGCGAATGACTCCGTGATTTAGGAGCATGCTGAACGACCTCCGCCGCGCCGCGACGGTCGAGGTATTGGCGAAGACGCCGGTCGGCGCGTTGGAGCCGTCGTTGGTGCGGAAGATCGGATCCAGCCCTTGGGTCTGCTCGAAGATCCGGCGGATATTGTCTGCCGAGATTCCCAGGGCATTTTCCAGCTTGTGGCAGCTGTTGCAGGTGCGGCCGTTGGTCCCAAAGGAGTGAAAAAAAGCGTTGTTACGATCTATGTTGCCCGCTCCGCCCCGGAAGTTGGCCTGATAGACCTGTACCTGACCCCCGGCCGGGTTTCTTATCGAGAGCGAGTCTTCCGCTGTATCGGTCTGCGCGGTCTGCTCGGGCTCACCTACAGGCGAGCAGCCGAGCCCAAGCGCCAGAGCTCCCACGCCTCCCCATATAAGACCCCGATAACGACTTGACTTCATCGTCCCCCCTTTACAGTACGTTTTACTGCCCCATCTGAACCCAAGATACGAGTCAGCAGGCAGCCGTGTGCGCTACGCAGACCGTCCCACGAACGGACTACGCGGCAATCCTGTCAGCCTGTATCGATGCGGTAATTCGCAGCGCTAAAGATTACCGCGCCCTCTCACCGAATCGAGACGACTGGCGTCAACGCTTGGCGCTAACCGAACTAAGCAGAAGCAATCTGCAGTCGGGCCGCGCCGCGCATATACCCTTATATAGGCTCAATAAGTCTAAATGAGGATATTCGAGCAAGATCACTCAGAAGGTACGATAATGCAGCGAGCCGTTCGGAATAAATCAACCGTACTCGCGCCTGGCGACCTAACCGAGGACCGTGAAGCTATATTTTCAGATGATAGAGAAGGCTCTTTGCCATAGCAAGAAGATTCGCAAAATTCATTGGACCATTTCACAAGAGGGGAATTCACTTACCGCAGGCGCAGCGACTCCCCGGTGTAGCGCAGCGCGAAGGCGATGGCGCTCTGCAGGGTGCTGCGGGTCTCCAGGCTGCTCAGCTCGACCCCCAGGCCGACGAGGGTCTGCGCGACCACCGCGTGGATGCCGGTGAGGATGGCGTGCGCGCCGAGCAGGCGCAGGGCGCGGGCGGTCTTTAGGAGCGAGTCGGCGATGCTCGTGTCGATGTGGCGCAGGCCGGTGATGTCGAGGATGACGACCCGGGCGCCGCTGTTCTGCGCGCCGTTGAGGGCTACCTCGAGGATCTGCGCGGCGCGCTCGGCGTCCATGCTGCCGATGAGCGGCATGACCATGATCTGCGAGGTGATGGGAATGAGCGGCGTCGACATCTCGACCAGCCGCTCGCGCTGCGCCTGCAGCATCTGCTCCTGCAGCGCCGAGCGCTCGCGCTCCGCTCGGATTCGCTCGGCCAGCTCGACCTGGAGCCGCTCGTTGGCCGCCTGCAGCTCGCGGTTCGAGCGCTGGATCTCGGCGGTGCGCTCGGCGACCTGGACCTCCAGCACGGCATTGGTGCGGTGGACCTTCTCGGTCGCCTCCTGGATGCGGTGCAGCAGCAGCGCGTTCTCAAGCGCGGTGGCCGCCTGCGCCGACAGGATGCGCAGAAGATCGATGCGGGCGGGTGAGAAAGTTATCTGCGCGAGCTTGTTCTCAAGGTACAGGATGCCGGTCAGCCGCCCCTGGCTCACCAGCGGCAGGCACAGGACGGCGCGCGGCTTGGCGGCGCTCAGGTAGGCGTCGCTCGCGAAGCGTACGTCCGCCACCGCGGCGCTCAGCGCCACGACCTCGCGAGTGCGGACGACGTAATGGATGACGCTGAGCGCCAGCTCTTCGGTGGCGCCGCCCGGCTGCCCCAGACTGTCCAGCGGGATACCAAGGCCGGTGCGCGCGCTGTCGGGAGAGATGGTGCGAACTGCCTCCAGGTGCAGGGTGCCGCCCTGCTCCAGGATCAGGTAGCCGCGCTGGACGCCGGCGCTGGTCAGGACCGTGTGCAGGATCTGGTCGATGACCTTGTCCAGCGCCCGCTCGCGCGAGATGACCTCCGAGGCGCGCAGCACGGAGTTTACATCGAGGCGCTCATCGGTCGTGTGGAGGCTGCTGGTGCTGGAGGTCGTGCCGTGGGTGATGAGCTCACTGCGGTTGAGTCCCTGCAGCGCCCGCGTCTCGGCGCGCAGGTGCTCGGGGTGCTCGCTCAAGAGCGCGCTCGCCTTGGCGGTCGCGCCCAGGTGGAGGTAGGCGTAGAGCGCCTCGGTAAGATAGTATGTAGCGAGCCGGCCGCGGTCGGTGCTGGCGTGGAAGCGCCCCGCCAGCTCGAGGATCAGCGCCTCATGCAGCGGCAAGCCGTTGGCGCGGGCGGCGGTGAGCGCCTCCTCGTAAAGCATCAGCGCCTCGGTCGGCCGCCCGGCCACGCGGGCCCGCTCGGCAGCGACCAGGCGCTCGCGGTCGAGATAGTTGGCGGCGCAGTAGCCGCTGTAGGTGCGCAGCTTCTCATGATAGCGCTCGATGCGCGCCGCGTACTCCTTCTGCTCGGCCGCCGAGACCGCTGGGTAGCGGGCGAGCAGCGCCAGACAGGACATGAAGACGCAGTAGGTCTGCCCGACCAGGCCGGGGGCGGCGGCCAGCCACGCCTCGGCCTCCAGCGCGAGCGCGCACGCCTCGCTGTACTTGCCGAACAGGAACAGCTGCGTGAGCTTGAGCCAGGAGAACATGAGCAGCAGATAAGGAACGCCGCTCTGCCGCAGGCTCTGCCACTCGGCCTCCTCGTCGAACTCGGCGTCCGTCAGTGAGGTCGGACTGGACGTGCGGCCTACCAGGGCGCGCAAAAGCTGCCTGGTCTGCCGCAGCTGCATGGTGCTCAAGACATCCTTGGTCCGCTGCATGAGGACCAGTGAGTCGTCGATCACGCGCAGCGACCCGCTCAAGTCCTCGCTTGTGTATAGGAAGAGCTGCGCCTGGTTGCTGCAGGTCATCGACAGGCTGGAAAAGTCGCCGCAGGCCAGACCCTCCTGGCGGGCTTTTTCATACTGGACGAGGCCCTCCTTCAGCGGGCTGCAGAAGTGGAAGAAGGTTCCCAGCGCGAGACGGATGCGGCTCGCCATGCTGACGTTGGCCAGGCGCTGGTTCATCGCCAGCGCCAGCTGCCCGAACTCGTAGGCGATGCGGGGCTCGCCGAGCGCGGTGGCGAGCAGGAAGGCGTAGGTGGCGCACGCGTAGCTCGTCTCTTCGCACAGGCCGTAGCGCAGCGCCAGGGTCAGCTGCCGCGCCATGAGCAGCGGATACAGCGGCGAGCCGACGACATAGGCCGGCGCCGCCAGCGCGACGATGAGCTTGACCGCAACGTCGATCTCGGCGCTCTGGTTGAGCGGCAGGTCGACCAGCGAGGCGACGGGCCGTCCGGCGAGCAGGCTGTCGATCTCGGCGCGCTCGGCGGCAAAGGCCGCCAGCGCATCTTCACTCGCCGGCATCGCGATGCCGAGCAGCGCCAGCCCCTCCAGCCCGACCTGCGTGGATGCTGCGAGATCACCGCGCGCCCAGTACAGATCGCAAAGGCGCAGGCGGATCTGGCCGTGCTCGACCGGCGAGTCGGCGTGCTGCCGCAGCGCCAGCAGCAGCGCCTCGGCTTCGGCGACGCGGCCGCTCAGCGCCTCGCAGTGGCCGCGCTCCAGGTGCAGCGTGAACAGGAGCTCGTGGTGGACGCGCCACGCCGACTCGGGCAGCAGCGCGCTGCCGGCGGCAAAGAAGCCGACCGCCGCATGGAAGGCCGCGGTCCCCTTGGCGCGCCGCCCGGCCGCCAGGTTCAGCTTCGCCAGCGCGAGCAGCCCCGGCCCATCGCCG
>DAOMZC010000007.1:0-28451 GCA_035437965.1 Pseudomonadota bacterium | reverse complement strand
CGCGAGGGCGACCGCGCCGAGCTGCGGGTGGTGGTGAACAACTCCGGCGCCGCCGCGCTGGCCGGCACGCTGGAGCTGGCCGTGCTCGACGCCGCGTCGCGCGAGCCGCGCGGCGCCCTGTTCGCGCTGGAGCAGCCGAGCCGCAGCTTCCGCGTCGAGCCCGGCCAGAGCACGACGGTCGCCTTCGCGCTGCGGGCGCCGGCGAGCGTCGGCTCCTACGCCTTCCAGGTCACCGCCCGCGCCGGCGATTTCAGCGATGGCGAGCTGCGCCCGCTGCCGGTGCTGCCGAGCCGCATGCACCTGTGGCAGTCGCAGTTTGTCACCCTGCGCGACACCGACACCCGGCGCCTGCAGTTCGCCGATCTCAAGCTCGCAGACGATCCGAGCCGCGTAAACGAACAGCTGGTGGTGACCCTGGACGCGCAGCTCTTCTACACCGCGCTCAAGGCGCTGCCTTATCTGATCAGCTATCCGTACGAGTGCACCGAGCAGACCCTCAACCGCTTCGTATCGACCGGAATCCTGTCCTCGCTGTTTCAGAAGTATCCGCAGGTCGCCCAGGCGGCAGAGGCGCTGGCGCGGCGCCGCGACAGCCGGCCCGGCGGGCCGCTCGACCGCTTCGATGAAGAGGATCCGAACCGCAAGCTGGCGCGCGAAGAGTCGCCCTGGCTGGCCGAGTCGCGCGGCGGGTCGGTGGAAGGCGGCGAGGACGAGCGGCTGCTGCGCGTGCTCCACCCGGCGGTGGCGCGGGCGCAGCGCGAGTCGGCGCAGAGCCGCCTGCGCAAGGCCCAGCTGCCAAGCGGCGGCTTCCCGTGGTTCCCCGGCGGGCCCGCCTCCCCCGACATGACCCTGTACCTGGTCCAGGGCTTCGCGCGGGCGGCGGAGTTTGCGGTTCCGGTCGACGGCTCGCTGGTGCAGCGCGCCTGGCAGTATCTGGCGCGCCACTTCCGCAGCGAGTATCAGAAGCCGCTTCTGCAAGGCAAGGGCGACGTCTACTTCCTCACTACGCTGAATTACGCCGCCAGCTCGTTCCCCAAGGACCCGTATACCGGCGGCGTCTTGAACCCGGCCGAGCGCGCCGCGATCCTCGACTACACCTTCGCCCACTGGCGCGAGCTGCCGCCGCTGCTGCGCACCCAGCTGGCGCTGACCCTGCAGCGCAGCGGGCGCGCGGGCGACGCGCAGCTCGTCTTTGCCAGCGTGCTCGATGCGGCCAAGACCGCGCCCGATCAGGGCACGTACTTTGCCCCCGAGGATCGCGCCTGGCTCTGGTACAACGACAGCATCGAGTCGCACGCCTTCATCCTGCGCGCGCTCATCGAGCTGCAGCCGCAGAATCCCAAGAAGGATGGCCTGGTGCTGTGGCTGCTCATCAACAAGAAGCTCAACCAGTGGAAGTCGACGCGGGCGACCGCCGAGGTCCTTTATGCGCTGGCGCACGTCATGCGGGCCGACGGCTCGCTGGCGATAAAAGAAGAGGCGCAGGTGACGACCGGCACGCGCAGCGGACCGCTGGAGAAGCGCTACACCTTCACTCCCAATAAGTACGTCGGCAAGGTCCAGCTGGTGGTTCCAGGGGCGCAGATCGATCCGGCGACCAGCTCGACGATCACGATCGCCAAGGCGACCAAGGGACTCTTGTTCGCCTCGGCCACCTGGCACTTCTCCACCGAGCGCCTGCCGACGCAGGGAGTCGGCGATCTGCTGCAGGTCGAGCGCCGCTACTTCCGCCGGACCCACAACGGCAAGGAGTACGTACTCACCCCGCTCGACCCAGGGTCGGCGCTGGCCATCGGTGACGAGCTGGAGGTGCAGCTGTCCCTGCGCAGCAAGCACGCCGCAGAGTACGTCCACCTGCGCGATCCGCGCGCCGCCGGCCTTGAGCCCGAGGCGGCGGTCTCACGCTACCGCTGGGACCTGGGGGTGGCCGCCTATGAAGAAGTGCGCGACAGCAGCACCAACTACTTCTTCGAGCGCCTGCCGGCCGGCCAGTACACTTTCACCTACCGCCTGCGCGCCAACATGGCCGGCACCTTCAGCATCGGCCCCGCCACCCTGCAGTCGCTCTACGCGCCCGAGTTCACCGCCTACTCGGCGGGAAATCAGCTGACCATCCGCTCCGCGGGTCAAGCGGCGAGCGGCGCGCCGGCCGGCTCCTCCCCCTAAGTATAGATATCACGCCCGGTGCGGCGAGCGGCGCGGTCCGCTGCGCTCAGAACCGCCGCAGCGATTCGTTGAGCGCTTCCAGGCGGGTCAGGCCGCGCATCAGTCCCTGGGCGCGCAGCGCGATGTCCTGACTATCGCGCTCGTTGATCCGGCCGCGGCCCGACTCGCGGATGGTGCGCAGCAGCCGCTCGGCCACCTTCTTCTGGCTGCCGAGCAGCTCTTCGCGCAGCTGCTGGCGGCGGATTCCTTCCTGATGGACGCGCTCGGCGATCGTGCTGCGCGCGACCGGCTGGGCGTAGGCGTGCTCCAGCCGGGCCAGCAGCTGCGCCGCCTCGCGCCGCGCCGCCCAGTCGGTGGCGGGGAGGGAACGCAGCTCATCCTGCACCGCCTGCAGCTGCAGGCGCAGGCTGTTGCGCTGCTCCTGCAGCTTCTCTTTCTCCTGCGCCAGCTCATCATGAAGGAGCGCCAGATCGAGCTCCAAAGAGCTCATCTTCTCTTCAATATCAGCGCTCCGGCGCAGCAGCTCGGAGAGGTCCTGGGGAATCTGCTTCAGCCAGTTGCGCTGCAAAAGACCCTGACAGTCATGATCGAGCTGTGCGCAGACCCGCTCCCGCTCGCTCTCGATCTGGTCGATCTCGCGCGCGGCGTTCAGGATCTGGGCGAGGTTGCGCTGTTCCTCCTTACCGGGCGCGTCGGCCTTCGGGGCATCGGCGCGCTGGTTCCCCGGCAGCACGTAGGTGCGCAGCTGATACATCCGGGCGTCCGAGACCGAAGGCAGCTGGGTGCTGAGGACCTCCAGGGTCTCGGCGACCTCGCCAGCGGTGGGGCGCCGCTTCGGATCCTTGGCCAGCATCTGCGCGACCAGCACGTCCAGGTCCTCGGGAATTCCCACCCCGGGCTTGGACTCGCTGAGCCGCGGCGGAACGGTCCGCAGGTGCGCCCACACCACTGCCAGCGCCTCGCCCGAGAACGGCCGGTGGGCGGTGATGATCTCGTACAAGGTGATGCCCAGCGCGTAGATGTCGATCGCCGGGCTCGGCTCGACGGCGCCGTGGTGGACCTCGGGCGGCGCGTAGGCCCAGGTGCTGGGCAGGCCGCGCGAGATCTGGGTCACCGGCGCCTGGCTCTGGATGCGGGCGATGCCGAAGTCGATCAGCTTGGCGAAGATCGCCTGCTCATCGCTGGCGATGAGGTGGATGTTGTCGGGCTTGATGTCGCGGTGGATGATCCCGCGCTCGTGGACGTGCTGCAGCGCCCGGGCGATCTGCATCGCGACGCACAGCGCCTGACTCAAGGGCAGCCCGCTCTTGGTGTCATCGAGGTAGGTGCGCAGGCTCGTCCCGACGAGGTACTCCATGACCAGGAAGGGGAGGCCGGACGGGGTCTGGCCGAAGTCGTAGAGCTCGACGATGTGCGGGTGGGCGATGGCGCTGATCGCGCGCGCCTCGCGGGTGAAGCGCTTCTGCGCATCCTCGTTGTGCAGGAGCTCGGAGTGCATCACCTTGATCGCATACGGCTTTTCGGTGTTCAGGTTGGTCGCCAGATAGACCTTTCCCATGCCGCCGGTGCCGAGGATGCGGTCGATCTTGTAGCGGTCCTCCAGGACTTGCCCAATCAGGGGGTCGGCCACGGGATCGGCCAGGGGATCGGGCGAACGATCGGCCAGGGGATGGGTCAGCGGCTCGGCAGCCGCCGCGCTGGCGGAGTCGGTGTTCACGAGCGCGATCCCATCGCGGGTGCAGTGGGTCTGGCTAATAGGGTAGACCGCCTGACAGCTGGGGCAGCGCGCCGTGGATGCCATAGAACATCCATCTTACCATGTGCCTGAGGATCTTTGGCAAAGCCGCGATACGACTTGGGAAGCCGCGCGAGCGCCGCCGCCAAGCCTTTGGGTCCTCATCCCTCATCACATCACATCACATCAAAGGGCGAGCGCCTGCGCTCAGGCGCCGCCCGCAGTCTGATTTTGCTCGTCGTCCTTACTTTCCTTTTGCTCGTCTCACTACATGATTAGTAGTGATCCAGCAGAGCCGGGCGAGCTCCCGGGCGGCGAAAGGAGCACTATCATGCGGAACGTACAGCCCCTATCTGTGGCCATGATCTTCGCTGGGGTATGCGCCTCGGCCGACGCCGGGGCGGCGCGGGTGGCCAGTCCCTCGTACTTTTACCCCGACTGTCTTTACAACGTAGAGTGTCTGTGGCAAAAGCTCGATGCCTCCGCCCCGAACCTGGGGCTGGCGATCATCAACCCGGACAGCGGACCGGGAGTGATTCAGCTCCTCGACTATGCGCTGCAGCGGCTGGCATCGCGGGTGGCGGGGATCTCGCTGGTCGGCTACGTGTCCACGCAGTACGGCGCGCGCAGCGCCGCGGAGGTGAAAGCGGACATCGACAGGTACTTCACCTGGTACGACGTGGACGGCATCTTCCTCGATGAGACCCCAAGCGACGACTGCCGGGCGCAGTCCTACTATGCGGACCTCAATAATTACATCAAGAGCCGGGGCCGACCCGCGGCGCTGACGGTGCTAAACCCCGGCATGGCGACCAAGGAGTGCTACATGAGCGCCGGGGACATCGTAGTCACCTTCGAAGGGAGCTACCCGGAGTACGTAACCTGGTCGACCGCCGGCTGGGAGTCGCGCTACCCGGCCAATCGCTTCTGGCACATCGTCCACTCCGCGCCCACCGAGGCAGACATGATGGACGCGATGAGCCTGAGCAAGCGCCGGCACGCCGGCTGGATCTACATCACTCCTGACAGCCTGCCCGAGCCCTACGACACTCTGCCCACCGGCTCCTATTGGCGGCGCGAGCTCGGCGCCGCCCCCTGATTCCTGCCACTGGCGCATTCCCGGGCGAGTTACTTTAGCGTCGCGGCGCAGCGGCGCTCCAGCAGGGTGCCGAGCTCGCCGGCCGCCCACAGCTCATCCCCAGCGCTGCTCGCCGCCAGGAGGGCGCGTCCGGTTCCGGTCTGCAGACGCACCCAGCGCGTGCCGTCCCAGCTGAAGGCGTCGGCGCTCGGCTCGGTCGAGTCGACAAGCGGCGTGCCAAAGGCCAGGACCGTGCGGCCCAGACCCGTGAGGCTCTGGATGACGAGGCCGGGATCGGTGCCGCGACCCGTCGGCAGGCCCGCCGCGGCCGGCGACCAGCGGGCGCCGTCGCCGTGGAGCATGGTGAGGCCGCCCGCCCACAGATCGTGGGCCGAGCTGCCCCAGATCGCGGAGAGATCGGCGCTGGTGCCGCTGGGGGAGGTCGCCCAGGCGTGGCCGTCGAAGTGAACGATGGTGCCGCCGTCGCCCACCGCCCAGACGTCGGTGGCGGCGCTGGCCCACACCGCGTGCAGGGCGGCGGTAGACACCGGGCCGACCGAGCTTAGCGTGACTCCGTCCCAGTGGAGTACGGTGCCGGCAGAGCCAACGATCCAGACATTGTCGCGCGCGAGCGCCCAGACTCCATCCAGATCGGCGCTGGTGCCGCTCGCCACCTGCGACCAGGCGCCGTTACTGTAATGATAGACGGCGCCGGCCCAGCCGACCACCCAGACGTCCCCCGGTGCGGTGCCGGAAACGGACTGAAAGCGGACCCCGGGAGCAACGATGGCCCGCGTGGCGTTGCCGCTCAGCCAGTGCACGATGACCCCGTGGTCGCCCGCTGCCCAGACCTCGCCCGGCGCCGCCACCCACAGCCCGCGCAGCGACTCGATGGCGCCGCTCGGGACCACGGACCACGCCTTGCCGTCATGGTGAAGCCAGGCCAGTCCGTCGGGCAGCGACCCCGGCTTGCCCACCGCCCAGACATCGCCCGGACCGCTGCCCGAGAGCGCGTACAGCGAGTCGCGCGTAAGCGGCGTGAGCTCGGTCCACGCGGTGCCGTCAAAGTGCACGAGCCGGCCCTGATAGCCGGCCAGCCACACATCCCCGCGGCCGCTTCCCCAGGCTGCGAGCAGACCGTATCCGCTGGGACCCAGGGGGGACCAGGCGCGGCCGTCATAGTGCAAGATCTCGTCAAGGAATCTTCATTCTTCATCGCGGCGGGCTTAATTAAGACGGCCGGCGATTGGGCTGGCCGAGGCGAATCAGTGTGAGATTAAGTACTGAGCTGTGGCCTGGCGTGGGATTGGCGGCGCAGGCAGCTGGCTCCCGCGCGGGGCCTTGCGTTCCGCAAAACGATCCGAGTCCGTCAGCTGCCTACGGTAGGTGCCACGAGGTGCAAGCGCCGCTCGGTGGTGCGGCTGATTCTTACACAGGTCGTCGCTGATGGAGCTGATGCGCGGCTTATGCGGTGCCGCTTTGGGCTACAGGATGTGATGCTTGTCACGCCACTGCTTCGGCGTGCAGTCGAACCAGCGTCGAAAGGCACGGAACAGCGGGCTGGGCTCGGTGAATCCGACCAGCCCGGCCAGCTCGCAGGTCGAGATCGCGGGGTTTCTCAGGTGCTGCAGCACGAGATCGCGGCGGACCTGATCGAGGACCTTCTCGAAGCTCGTGTCCTCGGCGGCGAGCCGCGCTGGAGCGTGCGCGTCGACATCGCCATGCTGCGCGCCACTACCGCGATGTCGGGGATCGCTTCGTGCAAGCTGTGCAGCAAGCGCTGGCGCAGCGTCGCGCCCACCGGCTGCAAGTTGGCCACTGGATCGACGTGCGCCAGCACCAGATCGAGCGTGCGGCGGTACTTGACGTCGTCGGTGGTAAGCAGCGGGAGCGCGAGGGACTCCGGGCCGAAGATCATCTCGTCGGCGGGCATGCCGAACCGCACCGGGACCCCGAAAAACTCTTCGTGTTCCGAAGGATCGCCGAGGGGGCGGTGCCGGAACGAGACGGCGATCGGCTTGAGGAGCGTGCCGGTGAGCTGCCGTCCGAGTGCCAGGGGAACCGCCAGCGGCGCCTCGTGCATGGCGGGGATGCGATGGAAGCTGGGATGGGCGCACACCGTGGGATGGGTCTCCACAGAGACACGAATTCCTTGCGGAACGCGCGTAATGCTCCGCGAAACTATATTGGTGGTCAGATGCTGAAAGCGGCTGAGGTCACGCAGGACCTGCTCGAACGTGGCTCCGTATTGCAGGACGCGCCCGAGGAGACCGAAGCGCTGGGACTTGAAGTGTTTACCGATTTGCAGGCTGCTGTTGAGATGCGGCTTGTACGAGAGGATGGCCCGCGTGACTTCGATCTGTTTCTCATAGTGCACAGGTGCGTCCAAGTCCTCGAAGACCTCCATCCCGCCGCCAGTCCCGACGAGCCGATAGGTCTTTGCGCCCTCGATCGCACCTGCTCGGACTTGCAAGTTACGCTGAGCAGAAATCCACATCTTTACGCAGCCGATCAGCGGACGCAGGTGCGCGCCCAGGAGCTCGGACTCCTTCAGGGGGCGGCCGGACTTGCGCGGTACCGGGCCAGCCGCTTCACCGAGCTCACCGCCACTTCCTACCCGCATGCTTCGGCAGCGGTCTTGCAGATCGCCAACGACTGGCACTATTGGCTGTGGAGCTTTGACGATCGCACCGACATCCGCGGCGGCGATCTCGCCGTCGACCTGCCGCGCCACGAGCGCGTCGTCGGCTCGCTCCGCGAGCTCCTGGCCGGACGTGAGCTGTCGCTGACGACCGAGGCCGCTGATCCCAATGTCCGTTACCTGGCGTTGATTCTTGCCGAGCTGCGAGCCGTGGCGCCGGCCGGCTGCTTCGATCGCTTCCGCCACGCCGTTCATGAGTACCTGGTGCGCGGCTCGCTTCCGGGTGCCCGCCACTGGGCCGTCGATCACACCCCAGCGCCCGCGACCTTCCTGGGCCAGCGGATCTACGAAGGCGCCTACGACACCGTGCTGCCGTTCATCGAGCTCGCCGTCGGCAGTGCGCTCGACGACCACACCGTGAACTCCGAAGCCGCCCGCCGCGCTGCGCTCCTGGCCAACCAGATCGTCGTGGTCAGTAACGACATCTTCTCGTACGAGAAGGAAGTCCGGCGCGAGGGTAACCCGAACAATCTCTTGCATGCGGTCATGGTCCACGAGCACCGTAACCTGCGCAGCGCCTACCTGCGCGTTGTCGCCCTCATCGAGGACTGGACGGCCGAGCTCCAGACTTTGATGGCGCGCGCCGATGCCGAGTTGCGCCGCTACATGAGCGGCAACTACATGTGGATCGCCGCCAGCTATCACTGGCACTTCGCCACCGGCCGCTACGCTTCGCCGACCTCGCCCTTTGCCGAGCTGCGCCGCCCCCTATAAAGCGCCAAGCGGTTTGCCGAGCCCCCTGCGGCCAGCGCGGGGGCGCCGCGGGCGGCTTACGTCCGCCCAGTCGCATACATGCACCAAGCGCACTCTTTGCCTACCCTGCCGAGCCCCTGATCCTGATATCATCTCACATCCTCGGGCTCTTGCGCCCAGATGGGGCCTGTTACGGGGGCACGCATGCCATTGCTGCAACAGGGAGACCTTTTTGCACACCGCTTTGAGATTGATCGGCCGGTCGGTGCAGGAGGCATGGGTACAGTCTATCGCGCCCGCGACCAGCACTCTGGCGACTTTGTGGCGCTCAAGCTTCTTCACGGAAACACACCCGGAGCCGATGACAGCGAGCGATTCGTCCTAGAGGCTCAGATCCTCGCCGAGCTCCAGCACCCCGGTATTGTCGGGTATGTCGCGCACGGCCAGACGCAGGACGGGCAGCGATTTCTCGCCATGCAGTGGCTCGATGGGGAGGACCTCTCTTCGCGCCTCAAGCGCGGCCCGCTCTCCCTCAGCGATGCTCTGATGTTGACGCGGCGGGTAGCCGAGGCGTTGGCCCTGGCCCATCGGCGCGGGATTATCCACCGCGACCTCAAGCCAACCAATTTGTTCCTTCCGCGCGGCGAGATCGCCGAAGTCCGGATTCTCGACTTCGGCATCGCGCGTCGCGTGGCCAGCTCGCGTGCGATGACGCGAACCGGCATGATCCTTGGGACCCCTGAGTATATGGCACCCGAGCAGGCTCGCGGTGTCCGCCAGCTGACGCCCGCGGCAGACTTCTTCTCGCTCGGCTGTGTCCTTTACGAATGCTTGGCCGGCGACCCGCCCTTTGTCGCCGACCATATAGCTGCGGTGCTGGTACGCATCTTGTTTGAGGAACCCGTCCCCATTACCGCGCGGCGGCCGGGTATTCCTGCCGCGGTGAGCCGGGTGCTCGGTCGCTTGCTGGCCAAGGAGCCTGACCAGCGGCTTGGCGATGCCGACCAGCTCATCGCAGCGCTTGCCGCGGTCGACCAAGCCACCGACTCAGTAGTATCTCTGACCTTGCCTACCGGAACCAGGATTACGCCGCCGCACCGGGACAGCGAACAGGCCCTGCTAAGCCTGGTCCTTGCGCTGTCCGCCAATGAGACGGATGCGAGCGACTCGACGGTGCTACCGGGCTCTGTCCCGATTCGGGCCGACCGGCGCGACACCCTGTTGTCCGAGCTGCGCGCCATGGGAGCGCAGGCCGATCTGCTGATCAGCGGGGCGCTGGTCGCAACCGTCCCGCAAATGGCTAGCGCGAAAGACCAGGCTACGCTAGCCGCGCGCTGCGCCGCCAAGGTCAAAGAGCTATGGCCGGACGCCCAAGTTGCGGTAGTTACCGCGCGTGGTTCGCGCGACCGGGGCGGGTTGAGTGGGGAGGTGCTTGACCGTGCCTGGCACCTGTTCGGAAAGTCCGCAGTCGCCGTTACGGGCTCTGCTAGCCTGATTCGGATCGATGAGGTATCGGCAGGGCTCCTGGAGAGCCGCTTCGAGCTCGCTGCGCTGGCCGCGCCCAGTGGCGTCTATACGCTGGGGGCAGAGCGGCCGGACCCCGATGCCGGCCGGCTGCTGCTCGGCAAACCGACCCCCTGCGTAGGCCGCGAGCGCGAGCTCTTGATGCTCGAAGCAATCTTTAACGAGTGTCGAGAGGAATCGCTAGCCCGTGTGGTGTTGGTGCTGGCCCCTCCGGGCCTAGGCAAGTCCAGACTGCGCCATGAGTTCGTACGGCGGCTGGAGGCGCAGGGGCGGCGCCAGACAGTACTCCTAGGCCGCGGTGACCCCATGAAGGTCAAATCGACCTACGGCCTTCTCGGAGAGGCGCTGCGTCAATGGTTCGAAGTGCGCACGGGCCAGTCTCTGGATGCGCAACGGGCGCTGATCCGCCAGTGGATCGGTGCCGCCGTGCCCGCAGCAGATGCAGCGCGGGTAGCGGCATTCATCGGCGAGCTGTGCGGCGTGCCATTCCTGGACGAGGAGAGCCCGCAGCTTCGCGCGGCGCGGCAAGACCCGCGGATCATGAGCGATCAGGTCGAGCGAGCCTGGCTCGATTGCCTCACCCTGTTTCCTCCCGAGTCGCCTCTGCTGCTGGTGCTGGAAGACCTGCACTGGAGTGATGCGCTGACGGTCAAATTGATCGATGTGGCGCTGCGTCGGCTGCGTGATCACGCCTTCATGGTCTTGGCGCTGGCCCGTCCAGAAGTACAGGAAAACTATCCCAATCTGTGGTCTGGGTTCGCCCAGCAATTACTGGTACACCCGATATCGCGAAAAGCCGGCGAGCGGCTGGTTCGGCAGGTCCTGGGCGGCGAGCTCCCCGCCGAGGAGCTGACGCGGATTGTCGAGCAGTCGGCCGGAAATCCGCTGTTCTTGGAAGAGCTGATTCGCGCCGCCGCGGATCGCAAGCCGGGCGATCTGCCGGAGACGATGGCCGCGATGATCCAGGCGCGCATCGGGCGGCTGCCGGTCAGCAATCGACGCGCCCTCCGCGCCGGAAGCGTGTTTGGCGAGACTTTCTGGGAAAACGGTGTCCGGACGCTCTTGGCGGCGACTCACCCGGAAGACGATCTGCACGGCGCACTGGCCGACCTTGGCCGAGAGGAAATCATCGAGAAGACCACAGAGCGCCGGTTTACAAACGAGCCGCAATACCGATTCCGCCATGCGCTGGTGCGGGACGCGGCGTATGGGTTGGTGAACGCCGAGGAGCAAGCCGCCTGGCACTTTATGGCGGGGCATTTTCTGGCCGCGATGGGAGAGCGCGACCCGGTAGTGCTGGCCGAACACTTTGTGCGCGGACCGCAGCCTGGTGAGGCGATTCCTTACTTGCTGCTTGCCGGGCAGGCGGCATTAAATGGAAATGACCTTGTAGCTGCGCTCGATCACTCGCGCCGCGCGCTCGAGTGCGGGGCGTCCGGCGAAATGCGAGGTGCCCTGTGTTCAATGCAGGCCATGGCGTATTTCTGGCGCAGCGAACTACGCCCCGCCCAGGCGGCGGGGCTGGAAGCGCTGGCCCTGCTGCCGCGCGGCAGTCCGCGCTGGTGCCAGGCCATGCTCTCCCTGTTTCTGGTTACGATCTACCTTGACGAGCACGCTCGCTTTCAAGCCTTGGTTGGGGACATGTACACTGTAGAACCGGCGCCCGAGGCCGTCCCTGGCTACATGGAAGCAGCCTCGATCTTGATCACGATGGCCAGCCTTCGTGGCGACGCGGAGACCGCGCGAGCCTTTCTCAACAGGATCTCGGAGCTCGGCGCCGACCGGCTGCCAGCGGACAGCACGGCGCGATGCTGGGTGTGCTACGCGCACGGCATCTATGCGCACTGGATCGAGAACAACCTCTGGCTCAAGCAGGCCCTGGCGCGCGATGCGCTGGTCGCTGCCGAGCGTTCAGGGGACCGGCGCATGCGGTGCATCACGCTTGCCTCCTTGGGGTTTGCTCAGCTGGGTCTTGGCGACTATAGCGCCGGTCAGGATTCCTATCGGGCCGCACAAGCAGGGGCCAAGCATCTCCAAGGAGAGAACACGATGCTCGGCAATATAACCGGCATGCTTACCCTGGGGCTCACCGAAAGCAGAGAGCCGCACCTTTTGGCAGAAGCTGTAGTCGCCGCCCAGACCTGCATTGCCGCCCTCCCGGCCGGCGTTCCCATCGCCGGCATTGCCCAGGTAAGCCTGGCGCGGGTTGCTGCAACAGGCGGCGATCTTGCGGCCGCTGAACTGTATGCCCGTCAGGGCTTGGCGGCCCTGCAGCGAGAGCCCGCGACCTGTCCGCTGGGGCATGCAATCCTGACACGTATCCTACTTCAGCGTGGGGATGTCGCTGCGGCGCGGCAGTGCGCTGAGGAAGGACTGCGCCGGTTGGCCGCCCTTGGCTGCGCATACGGTGAGGAAGACCTCTACGCAGCGCTGGCGCTCGTGCTCCGGGCAGACGGCGACGCGGCGGCGGCAGACGCTGCTCTTTTTGAGGCGGAGCGCCGGCTCTTGGCAAGCGCCGACTTCATTACCGACCCTGCCGCGCGCACGCGTTTCTTGTACAGGGTCCCCCTGCACGCCGAAATCCTTCAGCAGGCAACCGAGCGGCGGACCGCCGCGGGTCTAGCTCTGTAGGCTGGCTGCCGCGGGCTCTCCGATCGCAATCTCCGACCGCCTACCCGCATTCGGAGCCGCAGGGCGACGATCCGCGCGTGATCCATGTCTCAGCGTAAGTACAGTCCGTACTTTTCCGTCAGGCTGGCCGCGGCCCACTTAGGCCCCTGGCACCGTGAGGCCGGGTTGGCGAGTCCGCTCATAGCCTGGCCTTGCTGCAGCCGGTGGGGGCTTGCGCACACTCAAGATGCAATTCTGGCACGGCCAGTGCATTAATACGCACCGGAGGACGCTTAGGTCATGGGTGGGAAGCCGTGCTTAGAAATTGGCCAAGCGATCGGTAGCTATGAGGTTGTACGGAAGCTCGGTGAAGGTGGGATGGGAGAGGTGTATGAAGTCTTCGACGCGAAGCTCGACCGACGGGCAGCGCTCAAAGTCGTCCCGCCGGACTTGGCCCTCAACCAAGATGTGGTGCGGCGATTTCAGCGCGAGGCCAAGGCGCTTAGCCAGCTGCGTCATCCGGGGATCGTCCACGTCTTTGTCTACGGGGTCCTGCCGTCTCTGCGCAACGCTCCGTACTTCATCATGGAGTACCTCGAAGGTGAGACGCTGCGCGCTCGCATCCAGCGCGCCACCCATGAGCCACCGGGCTACCTCGGCATCTCCTACCTGCCGATGCTGCAGCAGATTGCCAAGGCGCTGGCCGCTGTCCATCAGCGCGGGCTGGTGCACCGGGATCTGAAGCCCTCCAACATCATCCTGGTCGCTGATCCTGACGCGCCGCGCGGTGAGCGGGCCAAGCTGCTCGACTTCGGCATCGTCAAGGTTCTCCAGAAGGCGGCAGTGCCGAGCGATGACATTGAGGGCCCGACCCAGCTCGGCATGCTGCTTGGGACGCCCCTGTACATGGCGCCCGAGCAGTGGACCAACCAGCGGCGTCTCGACGGCAAGACCGACGTCTATTCGCTGGGGGTGATGATGTTCCTGGTGCTCACGGGTCGGATGCCGTTTCACGCCGCCGACATGCCGGACCTATGCTTACTGCACTGCAAGAAGACGCCGCCGCGCATGGATAGCTTCGATCAGACACTCCCGGCCGCGCTGGTCGAGCTGGTGGCCCGGATGCTCGCCAAAGACCCGCGTCGCCGTCCGGCTATGGAGGAGGTCGCGGCGATTCTGGATACCCTGCAGGGACCGCGAGTCGCCCCCAACCCGGAACAGATGCTTTCCGAGCCGTCGGAGCTAGAGCTCATCATGGACGCCGAGGGCGATCAGAGTAGCTGCATGCGCGCCATCCCGCCGTCGATGATGGCCGGCGAGCACCTGCCGCTCCGCGACCCGCCGGCGCCGGGTCCGGGATGGCAGCCGGCGGAGCGGCCGCTCTTCCAGACCATGCTGGTGCCTTCGTCCGCGGTCTCGAGCCTGCCCCACTGGGAGGATGACCGCGTCACCGCCGCCAAATCACAGACCGTCGGCCCCGTCCCCTTCGTCGAGCCGACGAACGCGAGCCACGCGTCGGAGCTCTCCGATCGGTCTTTGCTCGTCGGCTCGCAGTACAATCTGCGGCCGGTCGGCAGGTACGGCGGGTGGATCTCCACCGCGGCGCTTGTGGCGGTGGTGTTGCTGATCGTGCGTCTGAACTCCTTGCACTCCGGTGCGCCCCCCGGACGCACCGAGTTGGCCCGCTCCCTGGCGGAGCTGCCGCCTCCCGCACCGCCGCGCAGCCCTGCCTCAGCGCGGCCGCCCGCGGAGGTGGTCGCCCTGGTAAAGCTGAAGAAGGACTGCCAGCACATGATTCCCACTCCCTCCTGTGTCGGCAAGCAGCACCTGACCGCGCCTCAGCAGGCCGCGCTCTTCAAGGCGTTCCTGCGCAGCGGCGCCTCCCTTTGCCGCAGCGACCGCCTGGTAGTGGCGGGACTGTCCGATGCGCCGCGGCTCCTGGTCCAGCCGGAGTCGATGCGGCGCAAGGCCCGCGCGCGCCTGCTGCACAAGCTGAAGCAGCTCCCCAGCTCCCTGGGAATGCCGGCGCAGCTGGAAGTCTTGTGTCCTGACCCCGAGTAAAGCTTGACGACCTTGCCTCCGACCAGCGCACGACCCAGCGAAGAGTCGAGCCGGATTGACACATCCGACAGCGCGGCGGGGTTTGCCATTGACATTACCAAGGTTGAGGTCTCTAGAGGCGCCCAGGTAAGGCTTCGCTGTAGCTTGCCTGACATCTCCATCCGTGGGTCCGTGTGAGTGCGGATGGGAGACTCTTAATTCCCGTTAAGGATGCTGCCGCTCTTGGCGATTCCGCCCACCGCATATACGTCATCGGCGGCGCTGCCCCACAGCCCATAGAGCGCGTTGCTGCCGCTCGCCATCTCGGTCCAGCGGACGCCATCGTAGTGCAGGATGCGCCCGCCGAGCGGTCCCGCCACGCTGCCCACCGCCCAGACGTTGGCGGGGGCGCTGCCCCAGACCGCGGTCAGCGTGGCGGCGGTGGTCCCACCGGACACCACAGAGAAGGCGCTGCCGTCGAAGTGGAGGATCGGCAAAGTCCTTCGCAACGGTCCGCCTGAAACCACCTACACCGCATGTGAGACCGGCGCTTTTTATTGCAAAAATAAGGCTCAGGGCCTTACTGTGCGCGGCACACTTACAATCGCGGAGGCACGATGGACAGGCACAGCTGGCTGACAAATAGCATTACGCCGGAGCAGCGGGGCATCGAAATTGGACCTTATAATAACCCGCTCGTGCCTAAGCGCCTAGGTTATAATAGCGTAGTAATTGACGTGTTCGATGCAGCTCAGTTACGCGCCCGCGCCGCAGCGGATCCGTGGGTGGCGAATGAATCAATTGCACGAATTGAAGAGGTCGATCTCATTGGATCCTGCACTAGCATCGCCGAGCTCGTTGCAGAGAAGTACTCGCTAGCTAGCTTTGACTATATTATTTCATCTCACAATCTGGAACATATGCCCGATCCAATACGCTTCTTGCAGGCTTGCCAGAAAGTGCTTCGACCCGGGGGAATCATCTCGCTGGCGGTACCCGACCGCCGCGTGTGTTTTGACTATTTCCGCCCCCATAGCACTTTAGCTGACTGGCTAGAGGCATATTTCGCCAAGCGGGAGCGACCTACGGCAAGTCAGGTCTTTCGTCAGTTTTCGCTCCATAGCCACTATCGGGATAATGGCCAGGAGCTCGGCAGCTTCTCCCTGGATCGTGACCCCGCGCACGTCCATCCGGTGGAGTCCCTTGAACAGGCCTTCCAGAGTTATAAGGCGTTCGAGGAAAATCCCAACGAGACCTATCACGATGTCCACTGCTGGACCTTTACGCCTTCCTCACTGGAGCTGATGCTGCGCGAATTAAACTTTTTAGACCTTATCCGCCTAGAAATTCAACAAGTGACGGCGACCCAGGGTTGCGAATTTTTCCTCCGCCTACGGAACGCCGATAAGCCCTCTTCTGTGTCACGTCAGGCTTTTTATAAGCAGCGTCTTTCACTCCTGCATCGTATAAACGATGAGGCCGCGGTAAACTCACAGCGTTCCTATAAAGAGAAGTACCGGACCAAGCGTGCCCGGTTGCTCAGGAGCTTGAGGCACTCAGCGCAAGCCATTTGGCACGCCAGTCGAGCTGTAGCTCACAGAACTGGCATGCACTAAGTTAGTCTCGAAGCATCTCAGAGACCATTCCTACACCTGGTCTACAACGCCCGCACCGACGGGCGGCCGACTTTACTTGATCCCATCCTATCAAGGAATTCTCGTTTTTCGTCGCGTCGGGCTTATTTAAGGCCAGCTCGCAGATAGGAGCACTGGGGACTGCAGTTCTGCTGGCTGTTGACCGCAGGTTGATATGCTCTGACCGCAGCCCGCGAGGGCAGGCGGCCAGGGCACTTGTGTGATCTCGCGCAGCTACGCCGCTTGGGCGGGCGGAACGGGACTTGCGCAGCAGCTGGGGCCTCAACCAAAGGAGGCTCGGAAATGGAATTCAGGACCGCTCTGATAGCAACCCTGGTCGGCATGCTGGGCACTGCGGCTACGGGCTGCGGTGGACCCGAGGATCTGGACACTACGCAGTCGGAGCAGGGGCTGGGCGGGCCGTGCCGCGGCGCGCCCTATCCGATCATCCTGGCGCACGGCATGGCCGGCTTTGAGCGCATCGGACCGGTCAACTACTTCTTCAACGTGGCGGCGGATCTGCGCTCGCGCGGTGAGACGGTGGTCGAGGCGCACGTGCCGCCGTTCGAGAGCTCGGCGGTCCGCGCCTCTTACCTTGCGCGCTACGTGGACGACACGCTCAGCCAGAGCGGCGCGTGCAAGGTCAACATCATCGCTCACTCGCAGGGAGGGCTGGACGGCCGCTACCTCATCTCCTCGCTCGGCTACGGCAACCGCATCGGCGGCCTGGTAACCGTCAGTACGCCGCACCGCGGCTCGCCGGTCGCCGACGCGGCGCTGGGGCTCCTGCCGGGGTTCACCTATTCTACGATCAACGCCATCCTGGGAGCGCTGTGGAGCGTCACCGTGCCGCCGGACGACCCCTCCCTGCAGGCCTCGCTCGTGCAGCTGTCGCGCGCCAACATGACCCAGCGCTTCAACCCGCAGAACCCCAACGACTCGCGGGTGAAGTACTATAGCGTCGCCGGGCGCAGCGCCGCTCGCGTCGCCAGCGCGGAGTGCGCCGGCAGCGTGTGGGGAAACTCGCTGCGCATCGATCTGCTCGATCCGCTGATGGCGGTCACCGAGCCGGTGTTCGCGGTGACCGGCGCTATTCCGCTCATCGCCGATCCGAACGACGGCCTGGTGACGGTCGAGTCGGCGCGCTGGGGCAAGTTCCTCGGCTGCGTGCCGGCAGATCACCTGGATGAAGTCGGGCAGCTGGCCCACCTTACCCCGAACCTGCTGAGCGGCTTCGATCACAAAGATCTCTACCGCCGCATCACCGCCGAGCTGCACGGCGGCGGACTGTAGGCGGGCGGGCGCTACGGACAGCGCGGGGGCGGCTGGCAGGTATAGCCCTCGCAGCTGTGGGCCCCGGGGACCCGGCTGAGGTTGGCGAAAGAGTAGCCATAGGACGGGTTGAACTTGCACGCTTCCCGGCTGGCGTTGATGTTCACGGTGCGGCAGCCGGACGTGCACTGGTTGCCCTTGAGGCGGGTCTGGGCCGTCTCGAAACCCAGGCGGCCGAGCAGCTTGACCACGCCCCGGAGCTTGCTGTCGATCTGCGCGTCCGCGGTATAGTCCGAATCGGGGAACTGATCATCGATGAGCCCCGAGGTCGTCCCTTCGACGGGCAGAACGCCGCTGAGGAAGCCCCTTAGCGAGGCGAGGCTGGCGGTCTCGGAGTACGTCTTGAAGTTGCCGCCGCTTGGCCACTTGAAGTCCTCGATGCGCAGAAGATACTTGCTGCTGCCCTTGGTAAGGGTCGAGCTGGCGGTAAACTTCGAGCAGTCGATGCGCTGCTTGCCCGCCGGCTCGTGCGTCGATACGATCTTGCCTCCATATCCGAGCTTGCACGCGGCGAGGACGAAGTCGCGCGCCAGGACCTGCAGCGGCGCCTGGAACTCGGCGTTGCGCGGCGGACTCTTATGCGGGTGGTAGTTGCCATCGCCGAAGACGTACCCGAAAAGCTTCCCCTCCAGGCTCGCCGAGTCGGCCGTGGCGCTCTGGGCGAGGGCGCTCTGCAGCGTGGCCTCATCTTGCTCGGCCACCGCCACCGACGCCTGCTCGGACTCCGAAGTCTCCTCGGCCGGCTCGATGCCGCAACCGTTCAGGAACGCGCTCAGGACTGACGCCACGGAAATCAGCTTCAACGACTTGGCTCGGGACATGTCAAACCTCCTGCTCACCTCCCAATGCAGCGGGCGTACCAAGTCCGATTTTGTAGCGGCGCTGGAAGTACGATGGCTGCTGCGCGCTCCCAAGCGCTGGATTTTTCATCACTCCCTGCGGCTCGTGCGGGTTCAGCGGAATGCGGTGACTGCGGCGTGCCGCTTAGGAGTCCGCTCGCCGTGGTCGCTCGGCCGACCACCCGGGCCGACCGCTGGTCTGTCTGCTGACCAGGCGGCAGCAGCAGGTGGGGTGACGGCGCAGCTTGCCCGACACCTGCAGCCGTGCGTCTGCGTAAGTACGGGTGCGCGGAGCATAATTCCCAGTGAGGATCGTTCCCCATTCACCGACCGCCCAGACATCGCTCGGGCCGCTGCCCCACACCGCGAGCAGCCCGGCGGTGGTTCCCGAGGCGACGGTCCGCCAGCTCTGCCCGTCCCAGCGGCGGATCGCGCCTTGATCCCCGACCGCCCACACGCTGCTCGCGGCGCTCGCCCACAGCCCGCGGATGGTAAGCCCCACGGTCGCGGTGGTCGACTGCCACTTGCTGCCGTCGAAGTGCAGCACGACGCCCGCGCCCGCGGCGACCCAGACATCGGTCGGGGACAGCGCCCACACCGCGGCCAGCTCGTCCAGCTGCGGGCGCGGGTTGGCCCAGCAGAAGCCATCGCTGCTGCACACAAGCCCCGGCTGCTGCGCCTCGCACCGGGGCGCGGGCCCGTCCGGAGCTGGCGTCATGCTCTGCAGATCGGGGGGCACCGGATCGGGGTTGGCCGGGCTCAGGCTGCAGCCCGCCATGCAGAGCGCGGTCGACAACCAAAGGCAGATGCGCAGACCCGAGCAGCGCGCGCGGCGAGAAGAGCTGCTGGGACGGCCGGGCAGGGGACTGCGGGGAAATGGTTCAGCGCTCGCTAGAAGCTGCACGGCGGCCTCCTTCACACGATCTGGGATCGCGGAAGAGGGCTGCGGCCGCAGCTGTCTTCACCCATCGGCGGGAGCTGCCCGCCGGTCCGCCGGGCTCTGGACGAGCCGCGCGGCAACAATCCCACCTAGACTGAAAGGTAGCATCATTCCTTGCTCCGGCAAGGCTTGGCGACGGTCTGGATCAGAGGGAGTCCGGGCCTGGGAAGGGCCGGGCTCAGTGCTGCTTGGGAAGCGGACGGAAGACATCGCCGCCGAGGAAGGCGCGGGCCTGGACGATGTAGACGCGCTCGCCCTCAAGGACCCACTCGACGTCGAGGTCATAGGGGAATAAGTGGCGGATACGCTTGACTGCTTCGACCAGGGCGTGCACCCGCGGGCCGGTCAGCACGACCTCTTTGCTGGGCACCGGAACCTCGGTGACGCCGCCTTTTTCGCCGAGCACCAGCATCGTCGCATCAGCCGACTTGGAGACCAGCTTGGTGGCGGGAAAGCGGAGGTTGTACACGACCTGCTCAGGCGTGGTCCTGCCATCGACGACGCGCAGCCCGAGGCCGCGCTGGGCGTTGATCGTATATGTGTGATCGTTATCGGGTTCGTACAGGTTGCGCGTCACCAGCACCCCGGCCGCGGTGGCGGGCAGGCTGACCACGATGAGCAGCGCGCAGGCCGCGGCGCGCTCGTCGATGTGAAACAGCCGCCGTTCTTCGACCGCGCGGAAGCTCCACAAGGACGCCCACACCTTTTTCATCGCCAGCGCCAGCGCTTCGTTTCCCTTGACGTTGGGAGCGGTGTAGTAAAGGCCGGCGCCGTTGAAGTTCGGCAGATCCTCGGCGTTGGTCGAGGACCGCACAAAGACGCTCTGGCCGCCGAGATCGGTCTGGATCTTGGCGGCGACCGCGGCGAGCAGCTCGGCATCGATGGGAGCCGCGATGATGCGCTTCTCCAGCGCCGCCAGCTGCTGCTTGCGGAAGCCGGCGTCCTGCTCGTAGCGCGGGTCCTTGCGCAGCGCGAGCAGCTCGGCTGCCAGGCCGCTTTTCTGCAGGTGGTTGTTGTAGGCCGCAAACGGTACGCCGAAGCCCGCGGGGACCGATACTCCGGGGAGGTGCGCCGAGACGATCTCGCCCAGGTTGGCGGCCTTGGCACCGTAGCGGGTGACATCGCCGCGGTGCATGCCGAGGAGCGGGCGCAGCTCGGTGACTGCATAGTCGGGGGTCGGCAGGACGACCGTGGCCGCCTTCTTGCGCCGCCAGGCCGCGACCTCGGCGGCGGTCGCCTTGCGCAGGACCATCTCCGCGTCGCGCACCTCCAGGAGCACCTGCTGACCATCGAGTGCGGCGAAGCGCTTGCCGGCGTCGTGGTAGCCGGCGTTGGGAATCCGCCAGGCGCGGGCGCGCAGGTTCACGTGCGACAGCGGCGTCGAGAACGTCGCGGTCACGATGCCGGCGACCGGCGTGATGTCGGGATAGGACTCCTGCAGGATGACGATCTCCTCGGGCGCGAAGTTCAGGGCATCCACCGCGGTGCTCGGCGGCACGATGTGCAGGCGGCCCACCGCGCGCCCGGTCGCGAACGCCTGGTAGTCGACCTGCTTGTAGAGCTCATCGTTGGTCACGGTGGGCAGCTCTTTGAGCTCGCCAAGCAGCGGCTCTTGAAGGAGCGACTCCGGGCGGAAGTAGAGGTCCTTGTCTTTGACGAAGAAGGTGCGAAGGAGGAAGCTGCGCGCCAGGCGCACCCCGGCGGCGTCGATGTGATCGCCGGCCCAGAAGGAGAAGTCCCAGCGGTCGCTCTTTAGGTGATGGGCGAGGTAGCCCAGGATGTAGCGCGGCTTCTGCCGGCTGTAGTTCTTGTTGTACTCGCTGATCGCGGGGCGCGTCTGCGGCTGCTTGAGCAGCACGGCGAACACGAAGTCGCGGTGCAGCGGATAGACCTTGGGATCGAAGTAGTAGATGCGCTGCTCTTTCAGGTCGATGACGAACTTGCCCCACAGCTGTGCGCCTACAAGCTCGCCATAGGCGGTGTAGGTCGCGGCGTCCGGGATGTTCGGCAGAAAGAGCGGGGTCTCGGCGGGGTCGGCGGCGCGTGCGACCGGCAGGGGAGAGAGGCAGACCGAGAACACACTACACAGGAGGAGTCGGGTCAGCACCGCCACCGTCCCTGCGGTGCAGCGAGCAGGACCCCTGGACACGGACGCCGGGCAAAGTGTCATGCGCCATCTTCGCACCGCGCGCCGATCTTGACCAGCGCCGGCGCGGGCCTGCTTGGCGGCGGCCGACTTACTTCACACGGCGCCCTGCGCCTCGATCGCCGCGAGGCGCGCGAGCTCACTGCGCAGGATGCGCTGCAGGATGGCGATGGCGCAGCCGTAGGTGCTCTCGACACCGAAGTAGGACAGGCTCTTGGAGAGGAGGCTCTGGCGCCGCGAGTACGGAGTGTCCGAGGCGTAGTGCAGGATGCCGACCTCGAAGGGGGTGGAGTTTGACAGGTGGACGATTTCGTTTACCGGGTGGCGGTTCGGATTTACGATCTCGTAGATCGCCGACAGGTACGGGCCCGCCTCCATCTCAAGGACGGTGAAGCCTTCCTGGTAGAACACGCTCATGTACTCGCGGTTCTGCAGGAAGGCGCTGCGCACGGTCAGCGCCTTCTGGTTGTCGAGGACGGTGCTCTCGGCCAGGTAGGGCTGGACGTCGCCGCTGGCGAAGCAGTTGCGGAATAGATACGTGTTGCGCGAGTGCTCGTCGTGCACCACCGTCGAGATCATCACGTCGCCGACCCGCGAGTTGAGGGTGGCGGCCTTGCCCATTACGTAGACCCCGCGCAGCTCGCCGACGCCCTGGGCGAGCCGCGCCAGGTGGTGATAGGCGGCCATGCCCAGCGGGTAGTCGATGTTGAGGATGACCGCGTCGCTGTGCTGCAGCTTCTCGAGCCCGGCGATGCGCAGGCGCGGGTCAAGGCGCTGCGGGTGCAGCCGATTGAGCTCGATGAGCTGGGCGCTGACGTCGACGTGGCCGGGGCTCGGGATCGGGACGATGCCGCTCTCGGCGTCGAAGCCCTGGACGCTCTCCAGGTGGGACGCGCCGGCGGGGTCGTGCAGGAAGGCGCGGACCAGATAGTACAAGAGGTTGTCGATCTTGGCCTCGTCGCCGGCGCCGATCGCCTGCTCGAGCGTGGTGGCCAGCCCCTCGGGGTTGCGCTCGCGGCTAAACTGCACGAGCTGGCTGCGGTGCAGGCGCGCGTACCCGCCAAGGAGGTTACTCAGCGCGTGGCTGTTCGATGAGACGAAGTAGACCGCGGGGCGGCGCGGGCGGGTCGGCCGCAGGTAGTGCGGCTCGATGCCGCCCCACCAGCGCTGCGCCGCGCGCTGATACTGCGAGTAGGAGCCGACGAGCAGCCGCACCCGCAGATCGGACTCCCGGCGCGCGATCTCGCGCAGCGCCGGCAGGAACGAGTCGCCGAGCGCCGCCGCCAGCGTGTTGACCCCGGCGGCATCGAGCGCCAGGATCCGCCCGAGCTCGACCGCATCGACAGTCGCGACCGACTCGTCGAGCGCCAGCTCGCGCCCCAGGCTGCTCTGCGCCAGCTTCTGGTGCAGCTTGTTCCACTCCAGCTGGTAGGCGGTGAGGATCGGGACCAGGTCATCGATGTCGCTCGTGCTGGTGACGAACGCCGCCAGGTTGACGCCGCCGTCCCAGCGCAAGGGGCGACGGCGACCGCGCGTCTGCACCCGCTGCCAGTCGGGCACCGGCAGCCCCGCGGCCTCGAAGTGTTCGTGCGACTGGCCCATCACCACGCGGTGGATGCGGTGCATGCAGGCGGGCAGCCGCGCCGAGCTGTAGGCAAAGGCGGCGATGTCCGGCGCGAGCTCGCGCGCTCCGAGGTGGAGGCTGGAGTTACTGTGGGCGTGCGCCTCTTCGAAGGCGCGTACGCGCACCTCGCCCGAGCTGCGCAGCAGGGAGTAGTAGGTCCGGATATAAAGGTCGATCTCTTCGCTGGTCGTGCAGGGCGGCTGGCGGTCCACGGCGCGGTCCTCCGTGGGCGGGCACTTTAGACTACCGCGCCGGGGATGTCACTGCCCGCGCGGGCCGTGGCGCGCGAGAGGACCGCTTGCTGTATCCTTTTTGGGTGCGGCCCGCGGCGGGCGGCGCGAGAGGTCCTCCCATGTACGACTACATCATCGTCGGCGCCGGCTCGGCCGGGTGCGTGCTCGCCGACCGGCTGAGCGCGGATCCCAAGGTCCGGGTGCTCCTCCTTGAGGCCGGCGGCAGCGACAACTCGGCGCGGGTGCGCACCCCGGGGCTTGTCGGCATGCTGTGGCGCAACCGGTTTGACTGGACCTTCTTCACCACGCCGCAGGCGCAGCTCCTCGGCCGCCGGATGCACTGGCCGCGCGGCAAGCTGCTCGGGGGAACGAGCTCGATAAACTACATGGTCTACATCCGCGGCCACCGCGACAACTACGAGGAGTGGCAGCGGCTCGGCAACGCCGGCTGGGGCTATGAAGACGTGCTGCCGTACTTCAAGCGCTCGGAGAATAACAGTCGCGGCGCCGATGCGTTTCACGGGACGGGCGGACCGCTCGATGTGAGCGATGTGGTGATGAATCCGGTGTCGCTGCGGCTTGCCGACGCGGCGCGCGAGGCGCTCGGGGTCGCCGCCAATCCGGACTTCAACGGCGCCGCGCAGGAGGGTGCCGGCAGATACCAGGCGACGATTCGTAACGGCGTCCGCTGCAGCACCGCGCTGGCGTTCCTGCGGCCGGCGCTCGCTCGCCCGAACCTTTTGGTAAAGACCATCGCCCACGTCAACCGCGTCGAGCTGGCGGGCGGGCGCGCGGTCGGGGTGAGCTACAGTCACGACGGCGCCGTGCACAGCGCCCGCGCCGCGCGCGAGGTGATCCTCGCCGCCGGCGCGATCGGCTCGCCGCAGCTCCTTCTGCTGTCGGGAATCGGACCCGCCGACGAGCTGCGCGCGCAGGGAGTGCAGGTGGCGGTCGAGCTGCCCGGGGTCGGCAGGAACCTGCAGGACCACCTCATGGTCGGCGTCTCCTATGAAGAAAAGGAGGGACTGGCCGGCCATGTGAGTCCGCTGAACCTCCTGCGCTGGTGGGGCCGCTACGCCATCGACCGGAGCGGCCCGCTCAGCTCGAACTGCGCCGAGACCGGGGCCTTCGTCCGCACCAGCGAAGGCGCCCCGCGACCCGACCTGCAGTTCCACTTCATGCCGGTGGGCTCGTCCCAGGTCAACGTCGATGAGCAGGCCTTCGCGCCGCGCGGCCGGGCGTTTTCCCTCTTGCCGACGCTGCTTTATCCGAAGAGCCGCGGCCAGCTCCGGCTGCTCAGCACCGATCCGGCGCAGGCGCCGGCGATCGATCCGCAGTACTTCGCGCACGAAGACGATCTGCGGACGCTGGTAAGCGGGGTACGCCTGGCGCAGCGCATCGCCCGCGCCCAGGTCATGAATTCGTGCCGCGGCCGGCCCCTCAGTCCGCTCGGCGAGGTCGACGATGAGAGCACCCTGCGCACCGAGATCCGCCGCCGCTGCAACACCCTGTTTCACCCGGTGGGCACCTGCAAGATGGGCAGCGACAACCTGGCCGTGGTCGACGCGGAGCTGCGCGTGCACGGAGTGGCCGGGCTGCGCGTCGTCGACGCCTCCGTCATGCCGACGATCGTGGGCGGCAACACCAACGCCCCCACCATCATGATTGCCGAGAAGGCCGCCGACCTCCTTCTGGGCAGGAAAAAGGAGCCCGAAAAGGGAGCTCCAATCGAGTAGCTACAGAGACCTCCAGGCCGGCTAGCTGTTGCGGAACACCAGCAGCCATACAAGGAGCAGCGCGCTGGCGATGAAGAAGCCGGCCGCCGCGGTCACGGCGACGCGCTGCACCGCGGCGCTCTGCAGCGCGGCGGGCAGGCCGCTCACCTTGCGCTCGGCGGGCTCGGTGCTGGGCCGCGGCGGCGTCTGCCCTTCGGCGCGCACGCTGTCCTCGGGGTCGCTGACATCGCGGGCGAGCAGCAGCACCTCCAGGCGCCGGCTGACCTCGGCCATGGTCGGCCGCTCGGCGGCGGTCTTGGCCAGCATCTGCTCGATGAGCGCCACGAACTCGGGCGGCGCCTCGGGCGACTTGGGACCAAGCGGCGGCGGCGGCGAGTACAGGTGCAGCGAGCGCAGCCGGTCGCCCTCGGTGCTCGAGAACGGCGGCGCCCCGGCGAGCGTCTCGTAGAGCACCACGCCCAGCGAGTACACATCGGCCTTGCCGTCGACCCGCGCCGCCCCGGCCCACTGCTCGGGCGACATGTACTCCGGGGTGCCGAGCGCCACGCCGTCGCGCGTGCGCACGATCTCGGCCCCGCGGCTCTGGTACTCGGAGGCGAGCTTGGCCAGCCCGAAGTCGAGGATCTTGGCCCGCTGACCGCCCGGCAGCGAGTCGTCGCGCAGGATCATCACGTTGTCGGGCTTCAGGTCGCGGTGCACGATCTTCTTCTGGTGAGCGGCGTTGAGGCCGGTGGCCACCTGCAGCGCCAGCCGCGCCACCTGCAGCGGATCGAGCGCCCCGGCGAAGCGGCGCAGCGACTCGCCCTCCAGGAACTCCATGATCAGAAACGGCATCCCGTCGGGGAACTTGCCGTGATCGTGGATCGCCACCATGGCCGGGTGGTTCACCATGTTGGTGGCCAGGGCTTCGTTGAAGAAGCGCTTGACCAGGTCCACGTGCTTGCACCAGTCGGGGTGCAGGACCTTGATCGCCACCCGTCGCTGCAGGGTCTGGTGGACCGCCTCGTAGACCTCGCCCATGCCGCCCTGGCCGATGCGCCGCACGATGCGGTGGTTGCGGACGATCTGGCCTTCTTGGAGCAGCGGCGGCATGGCTCTAGCCTAGCGCGGACCGTCGGAACTTGGGATAGCCGCGCGATCTTCGTCGCCACGCCGGCAGCGGGCGAGCTGGACGGCAGTCAGCTGCTTTGGGCGGCGCGCCCGGGCGTCCGCTCGGGCGGCTCCTGCGCTATGGTTGCGAAAACTTGCCCGTCGTCTCCGCCGATCGGCGGCGGGCCCGGCCCGAGCGCCAGCCGTGATCGGTGTCCCCCGTCAGCAAGGAGGCCGCTGTGCCGCACCCCCGACCGTCATCCGCTCCTTCCCCCAAGAGGCCCGCCCGGGTCCAGGCGCTGCCCGCCGTCCTCGGGGCCGCTCTGCTCGCCGCCGCCGGCTGCAGCGAGCCGTTCGCGGACAGCGCGCTCCCGACCCTCGAGCCGCCGGCCGTCGAGCCGCTGCCGCTCGGGGCGGTGCGCCTGACCCTGGGCCCCCTGGAGCTGCGACCCGGCCAGGAGGCCACCCGCTGCGTCACCGCCCACCTGCCGACTACCATCGACACCGACGTGGTGCAGATCGACTCCACGCTGTCCCAGACTCACCACGTGATCTTCTACCGCGAAGGCGTGGATCGGCCCGACGCGCCGCTGCACTCCTGCCCGCCGCTCGACGTGCTGTCGGGCATAAACCCGAGCCGCGCCCCGCTGTACATCGGCGAGGTGCCCAAGGAGTCGTTCCGCCTGCCCGACGGCGTCGGCTACCGCCTGCGCGCCGGCCAGGCCTACACCATCGAGGGGCACTTCCTCAACGCCAGCGCCAAGACGGTGCAGGCGTCGGCGGAGCTCGTGCTCCTTCCCAAGCCGGCGGGCAGCTCGGTGCAGCAGGCCGACATGCTGTTCCTGTCGGCGACCACCCAGCTCGGCAAGAAGTACGACGGCATCTCCCCCGGCCTGCCGCCCGCTGTAGGGACGGTGCCGAC
Source organism: Pseudomonadota bacterium (assembly GCA_035437965.1). Lineage (GTDB taxonomy): Bacteria > Myxococcota_A > Polyangia > Palsa-1104 > JAEUJZ01 > CALFML01. The sequence goes on along the minus strand of DAOMZC010000007.1, from coordinate 1,409 downwards.
GGCGACCACGATCGACCCTGCGTTCTTCGGCCTGCCTGATGACCTGACCGACGTGAACTACTTCGCCCTGACCTCGCACCAGCACCACCTGGGGACGCGCGTGGTAGTCAGCAAGTCGACCAGCCTCAGCGAGGGCGGCGAGCCGCTCTACGAGAACACCGACTGGGAGCACCCGCCGCTCAAGCGCTTCGCCAGCCCGCCGCTCACCTTCAAGCACGGCGAGGGCTTCCGCTGGCAGTGCAGCTACGCCAACAGCACCAAAAAGTACGTCACTTTCGGGCAGTCGGCGCTGACCAATGAGATGTGCATCTTGTGGGCGTACTACTACCCGGCCACCGGATTCCGCGTCTACTTTCAATAGCGGCAGGAGCCTCCAGCGGCCGGGCGCGCGGGGCGCTACTTGGCGGGCGTCTTGGGCGGCCCGGCGTTGGCGGCCAGCGACGGATGGGTCGCCGCGACGCTCGGCCGCTGCTGGTGGGCGGTGAGGAAGCGGACGAGGCTGGGGTGATCTTCGACCGGGTAGCGGCCACGGAACTGGAACCACTGCAGCGCGCAGATGAGCGCGATGTCGAGCGGCGCGAACACCCCCTGGTGGAACGTCGCGCCGCCGGCCAGCTTGCCGGCGACCCAGGTCATGCACGAGCGGATCCGCTCGCGCTGCCGCGCAAGGTAGGGCGAGCCCTCGCCGGTGATGCCGTCGAGCTCGAGCAGGAACAGGTTGATCGCGCTGTCCACCGCCGCGTCGATGGCGAGCAGCGTGTTCTCATCGTCCCAGCGGTGCTCGGGGTGCCACAGGGTGGCCTGCATCGGCGGGTGTCCGAACGGCGCCGGCGGCGGCGCCTGCGGGTAGCGCTCGCACAGGTAGGCGGCGATGGCCTTGGAGTCGAGCAGGGCCTGCTCGCCATCGACCAGCGCCGGCACCCGCAGCATCGGGTTCAGCTTGAGGACCGCCGCGTCGGCCTTGGTCCAGCTGTCGGCGTCGCGGTCGAAAGGCAGGCCCTTTTCCGCCAGCAGGACGCGCACGCGGCGCACGTAGGGGGAGGTGTCGTGTCCGTAGAGTTTCATGCCCGCAGTCTACCGCTAGCCGCGGCCCGAGTTGAAGACAACCCGGCGGCTGCTAAGCCGAGTGCAGGCGCGCCGTCAGCTCGGCGAGGAGCTCCAGCGCGGCGCGCGGGGTCAGGTTGTCGCAGTCGAGGCCGCGGAGCTTCTGCAGGACCCCCTCTTCAGCGGGCGGCCGGGCGGGCGCGGCCGGGGCCGGACCCGCCTTGGCAGCGCGGCCGGTTGGGCTCGCGGCGCCGGGCGAGCGGCCGATCTCGGGCCCCAGGAACAGCGCCAGCTGGCCGCTGTTGAGCGGCGGCACCCCGTGCACCGGCAGGGCGATCGAGTCCTCCTGGCTGCTCGCCGTCTCC
>DAOMZC010000006.1:0-30142 GCA_035437965.1 Pseudomonadota bacterium | reverse complement strand
GCTGGCGGCGCGGCCCCTTTTGGGGCACGGCCTGTGCCACGGCCAGCTCGGCAACCTGGTCATCGCCCAGGAAGCGGCGCGGCTGCTCGGCCGCGCGGATCTGAGCGCGCAAGTGCACAAGCAGACAGGCGCCGTCCTGCACCAGCTGCGCACCAGCGGGCCGCGCGGCTCCGTTGATTTCGCCGCCGCCGCGCCTGGCCTTATGGACGGACTGGCCGGACTGGGACTTGGCCTGCTGCGCCTCGCCCACCCGGACCAGGTGCCGCTGTTTCAGGCGCTGGCCGCCGCCCCGAAGCTCTGAAGGACCCGCGCGGACTGCTCGCCCGGCTCGGCGATCGGCACTCGGCGGCGCGTACCTACAGTCCCAGGTCTCCCAGGAAGGGCCTTATCAGCTCGAGCATGGCGCGGATGCGCGGGATCTCGGACAGGGCCGCCGGAACCAGCACCCGCAGGCCGACCTCGCTGCCCACCAGCTCGGGCAGGACCGCGACCAGCGCGCCTTCGGCAAGACCCGGATCGGCGAGCATCGCATCCGGTACGAGCGCGATGCCCAGCCCGGCGATCGCATGCTGCCGGATCATATGAATATGCCGGGTCACCAGGAAGGGATTGACCGCAAAGGTGCCGCCGCCGCGCAGCGGCCAGAGCTTTCCGTCATCTCCCGGAGCCTCCCAGCTCATAAGGTCGTGGCTCGCGAGCTCGGCGATGGTACGCGGCGTGCCGCGCCGCGCCAGATACTCGGCGCTGGCGATCGGCCAGACCCGGAGCCGCAGCAGCTCGCGCGCGACCCACGGCCCCTTGGGACTGCTGTCGCCGAAGTGCACCGCCAGATCCACGTCCTCGACCATGCCCGAGGTGGGGTCATCGCTGAAGAGCAGGCGGAAGGCGAGCCGCGGGTAGCGGGCGCGGACGAAGCTGATCATCGGCGTCAGCCCATGCGGCGGCAGTCCCACCGGCAAGAGGACGCGCAGGACCCCGGACGGCTCCGCCCCCACCGCGCGGACCGACTGAATGAGGGCGCTCACCTCCTGGACCATCAGCCGGCCGCGCGCCGCCAGCACCGTGCCCGCCTCGGTCAGCGTGACGCCGACCCGCGTCCGGTCGACCAGCAGCACGCCGGCGCGCGCCTCCAGCTGATCGATCCGCCGCCGCAAGGTCGCGCGCGAGAGGCGAAGTGACTTGGCGGCGGTCAGGAACGATCCGGTGTCGGCCACCGCCAGCAGGGCTCGGAGTTCTTCAAGATCCATGGTCGCTCATGAGTAGGAAGGTCGCCGATAACTTGCGCGGTGGCGATCGCATGATACGCGTCTAGAGGTGGCGCAGGATCATCGCGCCGACGCCGACAGCGCGCAGCGCGCCGCCGCTGCCGGACACCGCGAGGAAGCTGTTGTTGGTGCCGCTCGCCGCGCGCGACCACGCAGCGCCGTCCCAGTGCAGAAGGAGCCCGAGCGGACCGACGATCCAGATGTCGCTCGCGCTGCTGCCCGATAACGAAGTCAGCGCCGTGGTCGTTCCGCTGGGTACAGCGGACCAGCCGGCGCCGCTCCAGCGGACGAGGGTCCCCATCTCGCCGATCGCCCAGACGTCGCTCTTGCCGCTGCCCCAGATGGAGCGCAGCCCCAAGGTCGTGCCGCTGCTGCTGCTCGACCAGCTCGCGCCGTCCCAGTGCAAGATGACTCCTGCATCGCCGACCGCCCAGGCGTCGCTCTTGCCGCTGCCCCACACGCTCAGCAGCCGTGAGGTGACGCCGCTTGCCAGGCGCGCCCAGCCGGTGCCGTTCCAGTGCAGGATGGTGCCGGCATCGCCGACCGCCCACACGTCGCTGCTGTCGCTGCCCCACAGGCTGCGCAGGGAGTCGCTGCCGGCGCCCGCGACGCCGCTCCACGCGCTGCCGTTCCAGCGCCGGATGGCGCCGCTGTCGCCGACCGCCCAAACGTCAGCGGCCGCGCTGCCCCAGACTGCGCGCAGGTCGGCCGTGGTGCCGCTGGGTACGGCGCTCCAGCTGGTGCCGTTCCAGCGCAGCAGCGTGCCGCCATTGCCGACCGCCCAGGCAGAGTCCGGGCCGCTGCTCCACACTCCGCTCAGGTCCTGCGCGCTCTGGCTGCCGACCAGCGAAAAGCCTCCCTCGCGCCAGCGCAGCCGGAGGCCGTGGCTCCCGACCACCCACAGCTCGCCCGCGCCGCTGCCCCACACCGAGAACAGCGAGACCGCCGGCGCGCCCGGCAGCGCGCTCCACGCGGCGCCGTTCCAGCGCAGCAAGACCCCGCCATCGCCGGCGACCCAGACGTCGCTCTTGCTGCTGCCCCACACCGTGTACAGGGTCTCTGTGGTGCCGCTGGCGGCTGCGCTCCAGGAGGCTCCGTCAAAGTGCAGGATGGTGCCGGCATCGCCGACCGCCCAGATGTCATCTGCAGCGGTGCCCCAGGCGCTGACCAGGATGTCGGCGGTCCCAGAGGCCGTGGGGACCCAGCTCGTCCCGTCGAAGTGCAAAAGGAGCCCGTCATCGCCGACCGCCCAGACATCGCTCCGGCTGCTGCCCCAGACTCCGTTGAGGGCGCCGGTAGCGGGGCTGGTCACGCGGCTCCAGGTGGTGCCGTCCCAGTGCACGATGACGCCGCTCTGGCCCACGGCCCAGACATCGCTCTTGCTGCTGCCCCACACCCCGTTGAGGGTCGTGGTGGTGGCGGAGATTTCCGGGCTCCAGGTCGCGCCGTTCCAGCGCAGGATGGTGCCGCCGTTGCCGACCGCCCAGATGTTGTTGGCACTCGTTCCCCACACCCCGGTCAGCGACTGCGCCGTGCCGCTGTCGACGGCGGTCAAGCGCTGACCGTCCGAGTGCAGGATGCCGCCCAGCGAGCCGACCATCCACACATCGCTCGCCGAGCTGCCCCACACCGCGTAGTGCGAGTTGCCCTGCGGCAGCGGATGCTCCCAGCACAAGCTCCCGGCGCTGCATACAGGCGCGGTCGGTCCCGCTCCGCCATCGGGCGGCGCCGCATCGGCAGCGCTGCCGTCCGCCGCTTCATCATCGGGCAGCGCGGCGTCGTGGTCGCAGCCTGGCCCGGCCCCCAGCCAGGCCAGAAGGAGTCCCATCGCCAGCTGGAACGCCAGGGGGGGAGGACTGCGCTTGGCGGGGTGTCTCACTCGGATGCCTCGCGAATATGTGGCCGGGGTCTTCATGGGCGGGCTCGCGGCCGAACCGTACCTGGTTTGCGCGGCGGATTGCACGTGCTTTGCAAGCGATTCCTTTTTATATGTCAGGGGCCGCGGCGTAGACCCAGCGGGCGAAGAACGGGCGCAGGTCGCGGCGGCTCGCCGCCTCCATGGCGCGCCGCAGGTCTTCGCTCCGCGCTCCCTGGCCGGCGCGCTCTCTTACATACAGGCGGAGCCCGCTCCAGAAGGCTTCCTCCCCGAGCTCGTCGCGCAATCGGTGCAGCGCCAGCGCGCCGCGCGCGTAGGTCACGCCTCTTGGCTGCAGCTGCGACTCGGTGGGCGGCGCGCGGCGCGGAGCTCCCGGCGCCGCCAGCGCGAGCGGCAGGTCGCGCCCCGCCTGATGCACCTTGGCCGAGCGCGCGCGCCACAGGGCGAGCTCCCGCTCATAGGCCGCCGGGCCCCAGCGCTTTTCTTTGATGGCGGCGACCAGGAACGTCGCCAGACCTTCGTTGAGCCAGAAGTCCGCGAAGTCGGCGCACGGGACGAGCACCGCGAACCACTGGTGCGCGAGCTCATGCGAAAACGCCCAGTCCTCCTTTGGCTCGGCGGCGAGGTCGGCGAGGAACGACTCACCCAGCAGGGCGAGCCCGGCCGCCTCCTGCGCCGCCTCGCCGTGCACGAACACCTGCGAGTACCCAGCGGTCGGGAGCCGGGCCTGGAGCTTGTCATATAGGAAGCGATAGGCGTACGCGGTGGCGGCGAGCGCCGCGCTCGGATCGCTGCCCGCCGGACCGAGCGCCCGCAGCTGGAGGCCGTCCAGCTCGAGCCGCGTCTCCTGGAAGCGGCCCGCGGCGAACGCATAGAGGAACGGCGGCACCGGACGGTCGAGCACGAACGAGTGCCGCGTCCGACCGAGCGGGAGCGGCTCGGGCGGCAGCGCTCGCCCGCTCGCCACCACGGTCAGCTCGGCCGGGGCGACGATGCGCAGCGCCAGCGTCGCCCGCTGCGCCGGGTCCTGCCGGGTCGGCAGCCAGGCCGCGGCGCTGTAGCCGGCAGAGACCTGATCGGCCGCGAACCTGGGGGTCGCGCCGTCCGTGCGCACCTCCCATGCCACCTGCAAGCGGGCCTCGGCTCCGGCGGGCAGCGGCTGCGGCAGCTCGATGCGCAGCCGGTCGTTATCGACGTGGAAGCGCAGCGGCGCGGCGTCCGCGGCGACCGCCGAGACGCGCAGCTTCGCATCAAGGACGATGGTGGCGGTCGGGCAGCGGGCCTTGATCCGCACCTCACCCCGGCCGGTGAGCACCGGCGGCTCGAGCTGCAGCGCCAGCTCGACATCGTGGTGCACTACATCGACGGCGGTTTCTTCTGCGCAGGGGCTTATAATACCGGGCGGCGGCGTCAGGCGCTTCACCGCGCTACAGCCGCCAAGGAGCGCCAGGGCGGTGAACCCGGCGACGCAGCGCCAGCAGCGCACGGGGGAGCGAGCGCCCGCTGGTGCGACTTCGCCGCGCGGGCGAGCGGCTACTTTCTGGTTCGGCGCCGCGGACATGGGCGCAGCTTACCGCAGACCTCAATCCGGTGACTCACCACTTGGGGCGCCGGTCGCGCGTCACGAGACTCTAGGCGGCTGCTTGCGCCTGTGTAAGATGCGCCATGCGCACCCCCTGCTGCTCTGTCCCCGTCGCCGTAACTCTCGCGATCTCGCTGTTCTCAGGACTGGCTGGCTGCCGCCCGGACCCGGACGCGCCGGGCTTCCCGGAGGACTTCCTGTTCGGCGTCGCCACCGCGGGGTTCCAGAACGACCCCGGCTGTCCGACGCTGCCCGAGTCGGAGTGCACCGACACCGGCAGCGACTGGTACCAGTTCGTCACCTCGCCCGAGGTCCGCGCCTCGCGGCGGAGCTACCTCAGCGGCGACGCGCTGAGCCTCGGCCCGGGCAGCTACGAGCTCTACGCACAGGACTTCGATCTGGTAAAGGACGGCCTCGCCTGCAACGCCGTCCGCCTGAGCCTTGAGTGGTCGCGCATCTTCCCCCGCGCCACCTTCGGAGTCGAGGGCTTCACCGCCCTGCACGCGCACGCCGATGCGCGGGCGCTCGCCCACTATCACAGCGTGCTGCGGGCGCTAAAGCAGCGCGGCCTGGTGCCGCTGGTCACCCTCCACCACTACACCCTCCCATCGTGGCTGCACGACGCCGTGGGCTGCCACAAGGATCTGGCGACCTGCCAGCCGCGCGGCTGGCTCGATGCGCGCGCGGTCGCCGAGATCACCAAGTACGCCGCCTTCGCAGCGCAGGAGTTCGCCGGCGAGATCGATCTGTGGGCGACGCTTAACGAGCCGTTCGCGGTGATCCTGCCCGGCTTCATCGCGCCCACCGCCGACCGCACCAACCCTCCCGCCGCGCTGCTCGCGCTGACCGAGGCGCGCACCGCGCTCCTGGCGATGATCGAGGCCCACGCCCGCATGTACGATGCGATCAAGGCCGCGGATCAGCGCGACGCGGACGGCGATGGCCGGCCGAGCCAGGTGGGCCTTGTCTACAACATGACCCCGGCGGCGCCGCGCGATCCGCACAGCCCGCTCGACGTGCGCGGCGCCGAGCGGCTGTTCTACTTGTACAACGAGGTCTTCCTCAACGCCGCGCTGCGCGGTGAGCTGGACGCGAACCTGGACGGCAACCGGGTGGCGCGGCCGGAGCTCAAGCGCATGGACTACGTAGGGATCAACTACTACACCCGCGCCGTCGTCGATGGCACCGACAGGCCGTTCCTCGCCGACCTGTCCCCGCTGTCGACCTTCAACCCGCTGACCTCGACGCTCTATACGGAGTATCCCAAGGGACTCGCCGATATGGTCGCCTACGTCAACGAGCGCGGCTACCCGGCGATCATCACCGAGAACGGCAGCGCCGACCCGAGCGACCCGCTGACCGCTCCGCGCTACCTGGTCGAGCACCTGGGCTGGCTGCAGCGCGCGGTGGCCGCCGGCGCCGACGTGCGCGGCTACTTCTACTGGACGCTGGTGGACAACTACGAGTGGAACCACGGCATGCAGCTCCAGTACGGCCTTTACGAGCTGCTGCAGGACGCCAGCAAGACCCGGAGGCCGCGGCTGGCGGTGGCCGCGTACCGGCAGATCGCCGAGCGCCGGGCGATTCCGGCCGAGCTCCAGCAGAAGTATCCGCTTCCGGAATAGCGGCGCCCGGCCCGCGCTACGCTTGCGCGCCGCTTCCAGGAATCAGCTCGGCCGCCGCCTGCTTGTAGATGCGGATCATGTCCTCTGCATCTTCAGCGGTGGTGTCCGAAGGGACCGCCTGGAGCACCGAGCGCGCGAACAGCTCGTCGCTGCGCGGCAGAGTTCCTTTATCATAGCTCGCCGGCGCGGCGCGGTTTGCCGGGTGGGTCCAGGGGAAGCCGTCGGGGCTGTTACTGAGCTTCCGGGTCAGCTGCTGGATGTTGTAATAGATATGGAATCCCCAGTCGGGCAAGTAGTGAACGAGCTGCCCATGCGGACCGCAGACAAGGCCCAGCTCGACGAGGCGGCGGGCCATCGCGGCGGCGGTGGCGGCATCGGGGTAGTGGGTAAGAAGGAACGAGCCGTTATCCCCGTGTGAATCTTCAAGGCGCCGCAGCATGAGCCCGGGGATCTGGGACAGCTGCTCACGCAAGCGGCACTTGGCGGCGCGCATCGCTCCCGTGATCGCGGGCAGCTTGCGCAGCTGCACCAGCCCGAGCGCCGCCTGCAGCTCGGTCATCACCGTGCCCAGGCCCCACAGGACGGTCGGCGCGCCGCCGCGCTCGAAGTCGACGCTGTGGCCGACGTCGTAGGCGGCCTGGCAGCGCTTGTACAAGGTATGGTCGCTGGTGACGACCATGCCGCCTTCGCCGGTGCTCAGGGCCTTGCTGTGCTGGAAGCTGAAGATCGCCAGGTCGCCGAAGCTGCCGAGCGGCCGGCCTTTATAGGAGCCGCCCACGGCTTGCGCGCAGTCCTCCAGCAGGGCCGCGCCGTGCTGCCGCGCGATGGCTCGCACCTCCTGCAGGTTGCCGGTCGCGCCGCTCATGTGGATGTGGATGATGACGCGGGTGCGCGACGTCAGCTTGCGCCGTACATCGGCGGGGTCCAGGCAGTAGCTGTCATCGACCTCGCAGAGCACCGGAATCGCCCCGCGCTGGACCACCGCGGCGGCGACGCTGACCCACAGATAAGCGGGGATGATCGCCTCCTGGCCCGGTCCCAGGCCGAGCGCGGTCAGCGCCACGTGCAGCGCGCCGGTGCCGCTGCCCACCGCGACGCCGTAGCGGGCGCCGACCTGGGCGCTGAACTCCTTCTCGAAGCGGTCGCACAGGTGCAGCGGCTCTACCCCGAAGAAGCGCGAGGGCGAGCGCGCCGCCAGCACCTCGACTACCAGCCGCGCCTCATCCTGATCGATGAAGGGACCGCCCGGCCAGGGGTACCCGAACGGAGTCTGGCGCGTCATGCAGCAGGCTTGGCAGCAGGCTTGGTAGCAGAATCGACAGCAGAATCGACAGCAGCTCCGGCAGGAGCTCCGGCGTACTCCGCCTGGGCGAGCCGGACCGCGGCGCTGACCGCCGGATCGCGGAACATCAGGCTCCAGCTCTGCGCGCTCTCCAGATCGATCTGTCCAGAGAAGATCATGTCGATGGCGTTCCAGTCGACCAGGCAGTCCTCCAGGAGCGGACACTGGCCGCCGAGCGGGCGCGCCGCCCGGAAGCTCGGGCTGCCGGCGTGCACCGCCTGGCGGTGCGCTTCCACGGACTCCTTTTTATCTATCTGGTAAAGGCCGAGGTCGCCCACCCCGCGCATGCCGCAGCCGAAGCTGCGGTAGCTGCCGCTGGTCGCGATGGCGTCATCAAGGAAGTGGAAGCAGACCTGCCAGTCATGCAGGAAGCAGGTGCGGGCGAAGCTGCCGTCATGCGGGTAGCGGGCCCGCCACGCCGGCGGCAGCGCGTCCTGCCGGCCGCTCTCGCGGTAGCTCTTGCAGGTGGTGGCGATGATGAACTCGGCCAGCCGCAGGTAGTGCGGCCAGATCGGCGCGATGAGCGGGCTCTCGGCGGCGCGGGTCAGTACGTAGGTCAGAAAGGAGTACGCCTGGGCGATGGTCGGCTTGCCGTTTTCCTTGTCGTACTCCGAGACGCAGTGGGCGGGCAGCATGAGCAGCCCGTTCTGGATCGCCTCGGGATAGGTCGCGGTGAGGTGCTCGACGAAGGCGGGGAAGCCGTCGATGTTGGCCTGGTTCAGGGTACAGAGGAGCATGGTCGGCACGCCCGCGGCGAGCAGCGCGCTCAGGGTGTCGCCGACGCGGGCGAGCAGCGTCGCGCTATTGCCGAAGCGCGGCAGGTTGGCAAGCTGGGTGTGGCCGTCCAGGCTCATCGCCAGGTAGGCCTTGCGGCCGGCGAGCCGCTCGATGTGCTGCGGTCGGATGAGGGTCCCGTTGGTCGAGATCCGCACCCAGCGGTCGGGGAAGGTGTCGAGCAGCGCCTCGACGATGGCCGGGTAGACGAAGGGCTCGCCGCCCGAGTACTCGACAAAGACCACCGACGGGTAGTCGGCGGCGACGAGCTCACCGATGCGGCCGATCCGAGCGGCGGCGGCGCGGCGCCCTTCCTCGCTCAGGCGCTCGATCGGCCGCATCTTCCAGTCGCAGTAGGTGCAGCGCAGGTTGCAGAAGTTGGTCATACCCAGGATCTCAGCGAGGAGCTTCACCACGGCCTCCTAAGCCCGCCGGCAAGGAGTGGCGACGACATCGCTGCCAGTCTGCGACCCCAACCGACCTTGGGAAGTATGTAAAGCCGGATATTCGATGATCCGCTGCTTGCGGATCAAGGTCTTTGCTGCGCCGTGCTCGGCGTCATTTCCGCGCGCGACAACCCCGCGACAACCGCCGCACCAACCCCGGCGCCAACAATCGTTAGCTGGGCAGCTCGACCGCTGCGCGGCAGCCCTCGGGCTTGCACACCACTGACGCCCTTGTATGGGAATAAGCGCTGTGTACTGAGTGCGCTGCAGGAACCAGGCCCCGGCCGCAGCTCTGCTTGTGCGGAAGGACACATTCCTTACGGGCTCCTTGCACCGACAACGCGTTCCAGCTTATCATTAAATAGAACATTGGCGCAAAAATTGCGTGCCCCCTAATCCCGGGCATAAGGACCGCACATGCTTAATCTCCCAGGGTACTTAATTCGGAGCAAGATACATGTCGGTACTGATACGCTGATCTATAGCGGGATCAGGAATTCGGATGGCGCGCAAGTAGTAGTCAAAGTATTCAAGAGCGAACTTCCCCGCTCGCGCGATCTGGCCCGGCTCCGGCATGAGTATGCCATCCTGCGCAACCTGGACCTGCCGGGCGTCGTGAAGGCCCAAGGCATCGAGAAGATCGGACACGGCCTGGGTCTGGTCCTGGAGGCGATTGACGGCCAGTCGCTTGAGCGCGCGCTGCGCGTGCAGCGGCTCGAGCTCAAAAAGGCGCTGCTAATCACCATCGAGCTGGCAAAGATCCTCGACCAGCTGCACGCCGCCGGGGTCATTCACAAGGATCTCAAGCCGCAGAACATCGTCGTCCGGCTGGATCCGCTGACGGTCCACCTTATCGACTTCGGCATCGCCATCCGCTTGACGCAAGAGACGCAGCAGGCGGCGACGCCGGGGGCGCTCGAAGGAACCTTGACCCATATGTCGCCCGAGCAGACCGGGCGCATGAACCGGGTCATCGACGCGCGCTCGGACTTCTATTCCCTGGGTGTTACGCTTTATGAGATGTTGACTGGAGTACTGCCGTTCAACGCGGCGGACTCGCTAGAGCTCATTCATAGCCACATTGCCGTAAGCCCGCGGCGGCCGCACGAAGTCGATCCGGCGATTCCCAAAGTGGTCTCCGACATTGCGATGAGGCTCCTCGCCAAGGCCGCCGAGGATCGCTACCAGAGCGGTTATGGACTGGCTGTCGATCTGCAAGAGTGTCTGCAGCAGCTGCAGGAAAAAGGTCGGATCGACGACTTCCCGCTCGGTCGCAAGGACTACAGCAGCGAGCTGCGGATTCCGCAGCGGCTCTACGGACGGTCGGCAGAGATTGCCGCGCTGCTCGGCGCCTTTGAGCGCGCCGGCCAGGGAGCGGCGGAGCTCTTACTGGTCACCGGCGGCGCCGGCGTCGGCAAGTCGGTCCTTGTGCACGAGGTCCATAAGGCGATTGCGCGCCGGGGCGGCTTCTTCACCGCGGGGAAGTTCGATCAGCTGAACCGCGCCGTCCCTTATGAGTCGATCGCCCAGGCCCTGCGCGAGCTCCTGCGCCAGGTGCTGAGCGAGTCCGAGGCGGCGCTGCAGAAGCACCGGGAGGGCCTGCAGGCGGCGCTGGGCAAGAACGCGCAGGTGCTGATCGAGCTGATCCCCGAGCTGGAGCTGATCCTGGGGCCGCAGCCGCCGGCGCTGACGCTCGGGCCGAGCGAAGCGCAGAGCCGCTTCCAGCGCACGCTGCTGAGCTTTGTCCATGTGTTCGCGACCCGGGAGCACCCGCTGGTGCTGTTCCTGGACGATCTGCAGTGGGCCGATACAGCCTCGCTGAAGCTCTTGCAGCTGATGCTGACCGAGCCGGAGCGCGGACACCTCCTCATCATCGGCGCCTACCGCGACAACGAAGTCGGGGACGGCCACCTGTTGACCCTGACCCTGCACGAGCTGCGCAAGACCCGCGCCGCGGTCAGCGAGATCTCGGTCCAGCCGCTGCGCCTTGAGCACGTCGCCCAGCTGCACGCCGACGCGCTCACCTGCGATCTGGAGGCAGTCGGGCCGCTGGCGCAGCTGGTGTATGAGAAGACCCAGGGGAATCCGCTGTTCGTCAGCCAGTTCCTGCGCGTGCTGCATGCCGAAGGTCTTTTGACCCAGGATCGGACGCAGGGGCGGTGGACCTGGCAGCTGGCGGCCATAGAGGCCCGCCAGTTCCACGATGATCTGCTGGTCATCCTCGGCGAGCGGCTGGGCCGGATGCCCGAGTCGACGCAGCAGATCTTGCAGCTGGCCGCGTGCATCGGCCACCAGTTCGAGCTGCAGACGCTGGCGCTGGCTGCGGAGCTCTTGCCGACCCAGGTGGCGTCGGCGCTGTGGGCGGCGCTGCTCGAGGGCCTGGTCGTGCCGGTCGACTCCGAGCACCGCTATGTGCACGACACCTCCCAGCCGGCCAACGCCGAGTTCAGGGTGCGCTACAGGTTCCTTCACGATCGCGTCCAGCAGAGCATCTACGCGCAGCTGCCGGAGTCGCGGCGGCAAGAGCTGCACGCGCGCATCGGGCGGCTCTTGCGCGGGCGGGCGGACGCCGATACGGATCTGTTCGACCTGGTCAATCACACGAACCTGGGCTCGGCGCTGCTGACCGACCGCCAGGAGCAGCTGGCGGTCGCGCGGCTGAACCTGCGAGCCGCCCAGCGCGCCAAGCAGGCGACCGCGTACCAGGCCGCCTTCGGCTACTTCACCACCGGTCTCTCGCTGCTCGGCCAGGCCGATTGGGAGGAGGAGTTCGAGCTGCGCTTCGCGCTGACCCTCGGCCAGGCGGAGTGTGAATTCCTGAACGGGAACTTCACCGCCGCCGCCGCCATATTCGAGCAGCTCCTGGCGCGGGCCAAGTCCGTTCAGGACAAGCTGAGCGTCTTCTACCTGCGCATGGCGCTGCACTCCGGGCTCGCCGAATTCCCGCAGACCGTAAAGCTCGGGCTCCAGGCGATGGAGCTGCTCGGTGTCACCTTCCCCGAGGATCCGGAGGCGCAAGGAGCGGCGCTGCACGCCGAGATCGGCGCGGTCCTGATGCTCCTTGGCGAGCGCTCGGTCGAGAGCCTCAGCGAGCTGCCGGTCAACACCGACCCGCGGATCGATGACCTGATGCACCTGGCCGTCTGCTTCATCGACGGCGCCTACTCGTTCAACTTCACCCTCGGTCTGCTGGTCGTGACCAAGCTGGTCCACCTGTCGCTGGTCCACGGCAATACTTCCTGGTCGGCGATTGCCTACACCATGTACGGCGCCTTCGTCCTGTCGCACATGGGACGCTTCCGGCAGGCCTATGAATTTGGACTTCTCGGCCAGGCGCTCAACGAGAAGTTCGCCAACCGCCGGCTGCAGTGCCAGCTGGATCTGTTCCACGGCTGCTTCCTGCATTACTACTGCCGGCCCGTCCGCGAGTGCTTCTCCTACTTCCAGCGGAGCCTGCACGTCAGCCTGGAGACCGGGGTACTGGCCTTCATCAACTACATCTGTGTCGAGCAGTCGATCTACAAGCTCGCGGTCGGTGATGAGCTGGGCCTGGTGCTGGAGGAAGCGGATCAGTTCCTGGCGCTGCAGAAGCGCATGTCCAGCGACTACGCAATCGCCTGCATGCAGCTTATCCGCCAGGGCCTCGCGGCGCTGGCGAAAAAGACCGACACCCCGGTCTCGCTGAGCAGTGAAGGGGTCGATGAAGGCGAGCTGCTCACCCGCGTCCTCGGCTTCAAGGCGCCGGTGCCGGCGTGCCTTTACTACTACCTGAAGATGGAGCTTTATTACTATCAGGAAGACTACGGCTCGGCCCTGCAGATGGCAAAGGAGGCCGAGAAGTTCCTGATGGGCGCCGCGGGCATGTACCAGCTCGTCGAGGTGCTCTTTTACTGCGCGCTCGTCCGCACCGCCGTCTACCCGAGCGCCTCTGAAGAGGAAAAGCGCGGCTATGATGAGAGCCTGAACGCCACCCAGGCCAAGTTCGCCGCCTGGGTCGAAGGCTGCCCGGATAACTTCCAGGCCAAGGCGCTGCTTATCGCCGCCGAGGTCGCGCGCGTCCGCGGCGCGCCCATGGATGCGATGTCGCTTTACGATCAGGCAATCGCCGCGGCGCGCGCCTTTGCCCAGCCCCAGGTGGAGGCGCTCGGCAACGAGCTGTGCGCCAAGTTCTACCTGGGCATCGGGCGCACCCGGTTCGCCATGGACTACTTCACCCAGGCGTTCCACGGCTACCAGCACTGGGGCGCCGTCACCAAGATAGAGAAGATCATCGAGCTCTATGCCCACCTGCTCCACCCGACGGTCCAGCGGTTCCATGAGGAGACTGCCACGACCTCGACCCGCATGCTCTCGGGAGGGCTGTTCGATATTGCTTCGGTGCTGCGGGCGACCCAGGCGTTCTCCAGCGAGATCCTGCTCGACAACGTCCTTGAGCAGGTGATGCGCATCGTGCTGACCAGCGCCGGCGCCGAGCGCGCCCTGCTGCTGCTGCTGAAGGGGGAGTCCTACGCGCTGGCCGCCGTGCTCGAGACCGGGCAGGAAAAGGTCCTGCTCGTGCAGGACGAGACTCCCGAGACGGCCGCGCTGCTGCCGCTTGCAGTCGTGCAGTACGTCGCGCGGGCGCGGTCCCCCCTGGTCATCGGCAACGCCGGCGCCGAGGCGCGCTTTGGCAGCGATCCCTACATCGCCGCCCGGCACCCCAAGTCGGTGCTGTGTCTGCCGCTGATGCACCAGGGGCGGGTGACCGGCATCCTGTACCTGGAGAACAACCGCCTCACCGAGGCGTTCAGTCCGTATCGGGTGGAGCTCCTGCACCTGCTCGCGTCCCAGGCGGCGATCTCGGTCGAGAACTCGCGACTGTACTCGCACGTGCAGGAGGTCAGCTCGGAGCTCCAGCGCGCCAATAACGATCTGGAGCAGCAGGTCAACCAGCGCACCGAGGCGCTGCGCGCAGCGACCGACGAGCTGCGCGCCTCCAACGAGCGGCTGCAGCAGCGCACCGCCGAGCTACGCGACGCCAACGGGCGCCTGCAGCATGAGCTGGCGCAGCGCGAGCAGGCCGAGCAGTCGCGGGCCGCCCTGCAGGAAGAGATCATTCACGCCCAGAAGTCGCGCCTCGACGAGCTCTCCACGCCGCTCATTCCGATCACCGAGAAGATCGTGGTCATGCCGCTCATCGGGACCATGGACCGCGAGCGCGCCCAGCAGGTGATGGAGACCGCCCTGCAAGGAGCGGAGCGCAGCCGAGCCCAGGTTGTCATACTCGATATCACCGGTATGAAACATATGGACACAAGCGTCGCCAGCACGCTTATAAACACCGCGGGCGCGCTGCGTATGCTGGGCGCTCAGGCCCTGCTGACGGGAATCCACGCCGAGGTCGCGCAGACGCTGGTGACTTTGGGGGTCGACCTGGTCGGCATCGTCACCCGCAGCACCCTGCAGGCGGGCATTGTCTATGCGCTGCAGCAGACCGGCTCGGCCGGGCTCATTGCCCAGCAGCCGGCTAGCCAGAAATTACTCGGCAAGCGCAGGTCGCCCTTTGGTGTATAGACCCCTACCTGCCGCCCGTCGCCGCTGCCGCCCCTCCTACTAAAACAATACAGTTTGTCCGTCATTTCACTGGGTTCCCGCGACCCTGTGATTTGCGTCATAAACTATTATTCCTTTAATTGCTATTCGGAACCAAATCTTAAGCCTTGTGTAGGTGCGCCGGAGTCCGTAAGGGTTTCCTGATTAGCAGAGTATGCGCATGTGGACAACGGAAATTATTTAGCAAAGTGGCTTTTTAATGTTAATATCTTTCACGTGCCCATTGTGCTCCGGAAAAGGTGAGATAGACGCGGTGCTGCATCTGACACGGTTGCTTCCCGATATCAGATAGGAGCTAATATGAAGTATAAGCCGGCATTCCTGATTTCTCTTGTATTGTCTGCATGTAACGGAGAAGACGCGACGCCCGCCAGTGATTTTTTGCAGTCCGAGCTGCAGGGGACCAGCACCCCGGCATCCAAGCGGCCCGGCGCCAAGCCCTACACTTTGTTTGAGAGCGGTCAGGTCCGCCCCCTCGCGCTATCTGCGGACCGCAGTTATCTATTTGCCGTAAATACGCCGGATAATCGCCTGGAGATTTTCAAGGTCACTGATGAAGGGCTGCGCCGCCGCGCCTCGGTGCCGGTCGGGCTGGAGCCGGTCGCCGTCGCCGTCCGCAGCAGCTCCGAGGTCTGGGTCGTAAACCACCTCTCCGACAGCATCAGTATCGTCGATGTCAGCGATATCGATGAGAGCCACGTCAGCCGCACCCTGCTGGTCGGTGACGAGCCGCGCGACATCGTCTTTGGCGGCGCCAATAAGAGCCGCGCCTTCATCACCACCGCGCACCGCGGCCAGAACAGCGTCGTCGATCCGCAGTCGAGCACACCGGGCGTCGGCCGCGCCGATGTCTGGGTCTTCGACGCCAATCAGCTCGGCGCCAGCCTGGGCGGCACCCCGCTGAACGTGGTTACCCTCTTTAGCGATCTGCCGCGCGGGCTGGCCGTCAGCCCGGACGGCTCACGGGTGTACGCGGCCGCCTTCCAGTCGGGCAACCGCACGACCGTCCTTGATGAGACCATCGTCACCAATAACGGCGGGACGCCGCCGCCGCACGTCAACTCGGCGAACGTCCCGCAGCCGACCACCGGCCTGATCGTGAAGTACAACGGCACGCACTGGGTCGACGAGCTTGGTCGCAGCTGGGACAATTTTGTCCGCTTCTCGCTGCCGGACAAGGATGTCTTTGTCATCGACGCCAACGCCAGCCCGCCGGTGCAGCTGGCCGGCGCGGCGGGGTTTTTCCAAGGGGTGGGCACCGTCCTTTACAACCTGGCCGTGAACCCAGTAAACGGCAAGGTCTACGTCTCCAACACCGAGGCCCTCAACGAGCAGCGCTTCGAGGGGCCGGGCGTCTTCGCCGGTCACACGGTGCGCGGCCGCTTCATCAGAAACCAGATCAGCGTGCTCGATGCGACCGGCGCGCACCCGCGGCACCTCAATAAGCACATCGACTACAACAACTGCTGTGCCGCAGCGCCCAACGCCGAGAGCGCCAAGAGCCTGGCCATCCCCACCGGCATGGTGGTCTCGAGCAACGGCTCGACGCTCTACGTAGCGGCGCTCGGCTCGGACAAGATCGGCATCTACAACACCGCTCAGCTCGAAGCCGACACCTTCGTACCGAATACCGCGGATCAGATCCGGGTGAGCGGCGGCGGCCCGACCGGGCTCGTGCTCGATGAGGCGCGCCGGCGTCTGTACGTGATGACCCGCTTTGACAACTCGGTGTCGATCATCAACACCACCACCCGCAGCGAATTCGGCCACGTTCCCATGTACAGCCCGGAGCCGGCAAGCGTCACCCGGGGCCGGCGCTCGCTGTACAGTGCCGCCAGCACCTCGAGCCACGGCGACACCGCCTGTGCAAGCTGCCACGTCTTTGGCGATCTCGATCAGCTGGCCTGGGATCTGGGCGATCCCGATGGCGCCAACGCCAACCAGCCGGGTCCGTTCACGCTCGATCCGGCGGTCCTCGGTCTGCCCAGCGGCTTTAGCGCGATGAAGGGGCCGATGACCACGCAGAGCCTGCGCGGCATGGCCAATCACGGCCCGATGCACTGGCGCGGCGATCGCACCGGAGGCAACTCCGCCCCGTCGGCGCAGCCGGACAGCGGCACCTTCGACGAGCGCGCCGCGTTCCGGGCGTTCCAGGTGGCGTTCCCGGGTCTGCTCGGCCGCAGCGAAGAGATTCCGACCGGCGACATGGAGGCGTTCACCGACTTCGCACTGCAGCTTACCTATCCGCCTAACCCCCTGCAGCAGCTCGACAACTCGCTCACCCCGGATGAGCAGGCTGGAAGAGACTTCTTCTTCAACGTGGTGTCCGAGCCGGTGATCCCGCCCTTTGACGGCAGCTGCCAGGGCTGCCACACGCTCAACCCGACCGGCAACGCGCAGTTCGGCGTCTCGGCGCCGGGCTTCTTCGGCTCGGATGGCCGCTACTCGGCAGAGCCCGAGCCGCAGTCGTTCAAGGTCCCGCACCTGCGCAATCTCTATCAGAAGATAGGAATGTTCGGGATGGCGCAGATCACCGCGGTCGGTCACGGCGACTTCAGCTTCATGGGCGACCAGATCCGCGGCTTCGGCTTCCTTCACGATGGCAGCCATGACACGGTGTTCCGCTTCACCACCCGCTTTACCAAGACGACTCCGTTTGGCATCTTCCCTGACTCGTTCGATGACGGCCCCGCCGGTGATCCGCGGCGTCGCCAGGTCGAGGCGTTCCTGTACGCCTTCCCGAGCAACCTCGCTCCGATCGTCGGCCAGCAGGTGACCCTTACCCGCTACAACGGGTCGGCGGTGCGCTCACGCATCGAGCTGATGATCGCCCGCGCCAGCGCCGGCGAGTGCGATCTGGTGGCCAAGGGCCGGCTGCGCAACGACGATGTCGGCTTCCTCTATGTCGGCAACGGGCGCTTCATCAGCAACCGCGCGGGACAGCTCACCAGCAGCAGCGCCACCCTGCGTGACCTGCCGACCAGCTGCGGGCAGGACCTCGCGCTGACCTTCACCTGCGTCCCGCCGGGAGCCGGCGTGCGCGTCGCCATCGATCGCGACGGCGACGGATTCCGCGACGGTGACGAGCAGGACGCCGGCACCGACCCCGCAAACCCCGCCAGCCACCGCTAATAAGCTCCCAAGACCTTACCAACTTCGCCGCCATGACTCTCAAAGTCAGCGGCTTGCTTATCAAAACCAACCGACCTGGTTATCAACACCAGCGCCTTGGGTCGCAAGCCCAGCGGCTTGCTTATCGAATCCAACCGGCCTGCTTACCAACTTCTGCGCTCTTCGATCGCGAACCGAGCGGCTTGCTTATCAACTTCAGTGCCCTGGGTCGCGGGAACGAGCGGCTTGCTTATCAGCTGCAGCGCCTTGGACTGTAGACTCAGGAGGCTCGACTTGAAGGACAACCAGATTCTCGCAGCATCGTTTCCAACGCGAGTCAGTCGCTCCGAGAAGGTTCTGGGAACTCCGGACGGCGTTTCTCGATAGAGAATACAGTTCACGGTGGACCATTTCCCCGTCGGGGGTCACCGCCCCGTCTTTTCGCCCGTCGCGATGCGGCGGAACGCTCACTCGGGCGGCGGCATCCAACCTTTAGGCTGATACTCATACGCTTGGGCTGAAGGACTTAACTTGTAGATGAGTCAGAAGTTTTAATAGCTTAAAAAAGCCCCGCCGCCAACTTCTTCAACGGCACCCGCAGCTACCTCGGCGCCGCCGTCTCCACCGCCGGCGAGCTGCCGCAGCTGAGCGGCGCCTCCGGCAGCATGAGCAGCTTCGACATGGACGTCATCAACATCACCAGCCTGGTCAAGGCCGGCGACACCCAGGCGAGCATCAACGCCAACAGCAGCGGTGATGTCTACTTCCTGGGCGCCTTCGTCACCTCGATCGCCACCCTCAAGCCGGTGTTCAGCGACACCAACAAGACCTTCTCCAACCTGAGCCGCGTCGGCAACCGCATCCTGCCCGGCGACGTGGTCGAGTACACCATCACCACCCGCAACACCGGCAGCGACACCGGCGTCAACGTCGTCGTCACCGATCCGCTGCTCCCCGGGGTTACCTACGTGCCGGGCAGCCTGGTCATCGCCACCGGCGACAACGTCGGCAGCAAGACCGATGCGGCCGGCGACGACCAGGCCGAGTATATCGCCGCCACCAACACCATCGTGGTGCGCATCGGCGCCGGGGCCAACGCGACCACCGGCGGCATCGTCAAGGTCAACGACCCGGTGACCACCATCAGGTTCCGCGTCACCGTGAGGAGCGATGCCACCGGCGTGCTCAATAACCAGGCGACCGTCAGCTCGCAGGGCCAGATCGCGGTGGCGCAGGGCCTGACCAGTACCGGCTCGTGGCTATCCGGCGACGGCGCCAACCCCAACGTGCCGACCCGGTTCCAGATCGACGGCTGCGTCCTCGATGCCAACTGCCCGGTCAACCGGCCCATCTGCGACAGCATGGCGATGCCGACGAGCTGCATTGCAGGGTCAACAGCGACTGCCAGCCGGGCTACATCTGCGACACCGCCGGCAGCGCCAGCTGCGTGCAGTGCACCGCCGGCAACACCAGCCAGTGCAGCGCCACCAGCACCGGCGCCGCTTGTCTCGCGAGCAACACCTGCGGCTGCAACAATAATACCGACTGCGCCGGCCGCACCTGCAACCTGACCACGCATCAGTGTCCGTCGCAAGTCTACACGGATCTGGCGGTGCTGGTGATGCCGCCGGCCGCTCCGGTCGCCGCCGGATCAGTGTCGTCGTGCTGCCGCCGGTAACCGCGACCATGCTGAGCGTGCAGGGCTCGGCGCAGACCACCGACGATCAGCTCCGCCTGCTCGGCGATCTCGTGCCGGCCAATAACTCGGTGAATACCACGGTGGCGGTGACCGGCCCGGATCTGGCGCTTATGGTGACCAGCGCGCCGCAGGCGATCGACGGCTCGGTGACCCACCAACTGCAGGTAGTAAATAACGGCCCGGGCACCGCGCCCGGTGAGTCGCTGGTCTACGATCTGATGGCGGGGGCCCAGATCAAGCTCGTGTTCCCCGGTATGGGCTGGGACTGCGCGACCAGCACCAACCCCGGCGGCGGCCCGCGAGTGACCTGCACCCGCAACAGCATCCTGCCGCCGGCCACCCTGGCGCCGCCGGTGCAGATCGTGGTGCAGCCGCCGCTCGGCAGCGCCACCCTGCAGGGCCGGGCGCTCATCGACGTCAACCCGACCAACAACAGGGTCGATAGCAGCGTGCCGGTGGTCTCGGGTCCGGATCTGGCGCTGAAGGTGACGGAGAACAAGGACAGCATCGACACCTCGATAAAGTACACCCTGCAGGTCACAAACCTCGGTGAGGGTCCGGCGCCGGGGGCCAAGGTGGTCTACCAGATCCCGCCGGGGGCGACGGTAGTCACGGTCGAGCCGGGCGCGGGCTGGACCTGCACGACGGCGCCGAGCGAGACCGAGCAGGGCACGGTCACCTGCCTGTGGAACAGCACGCTGCCGGTCGGAGACGCGACGCCGATCGTCATCACGGTGCGGCCGCCGGCGGGCGCGACCTCGCTGCCGGTGCAGGCGTTTACCGATGGCGTCGACGCGCAGGGTGGGGTGCTGTTCGATCCCGACCGCAGCAACAACAGTGTCAGTGAGAGCAGCACCGTCGATCCGGTCCGCTTCTCGGGCGGTGGCTGCGGCTGCAAGATGCCGGGCACGACGCCGGTGCCGGACGTGGCCCTCACCGGCCTGTTCCTGGTCGCGGCAGCGGGACTGCTGCGCCGGCGGCGCCGACCGGATGAGCAGACGATCTAGGGTCTGACCGCGGGCGGCCGGCGGCGCTGCGGCGCGGCGGTCTCCCGCGGGCAAGACTCTATTTTTTCTGGGATCACCGTTTGGGATTGCGAGGATTCATATGTCGACTCCTCTACCGAAAACGGCGCGCTGCACCCTGCTAAGTCTGCTCCTGGGAACTTCGGGGAATGCGCTCGCGCAGAACATCGGATTCCAGCTGAACCGCTACGAGCCGACGGCGGCGGGCGAGTGGTCGCTCGCTGTCGATCACCCGTGGTACTCGCGGACGCGCTACTTCGCGGCCGGCGTCACCCTCAGCCTGCCGGCGCAGGAGAGCGACCAGGAGGTGCGGGTGCTGCCCAAGCTCGTCCTCGGCGGTCTCTCGCACAGCGTCATCTGGTCGTTCACCGTCGGCGTCCTCATGCGTCCTACGGCGGTGCTCGGCGACCCCATCCTCCTTGCCGGCCGCAGCGTCGGCAGCGAGCTCCAGCTCGGCGCCGCCATCGGCTACGCCAACCGGGCGCTGCGCCTGGCGGTCGGCCCCGAGGTCCTGTTCGCCTCGACGCTCAACGGCAACGGCACCACTTTCGACACCAGCAGTATGGAGCTGCTGCTCGGCCTCCACTACAACATCGCCAAGCTAATCCAGCTGAGTGTCGGTGGCGGCGCCGGTCTGCTCGGTCAGCCGGGGACTCCCGATGCGCGGGCGCTCTTGCGGCTCGCCTATGCACCGATCCGCACCGAGAAAGCGGCGCCGCTCGATCGCGATCACGACGGCATCATCGATACCGAGGACGCCTGCCCGAGCGACTTCGGGCCGCGCCGCGCCGAGCCCGACACCACCGGCTGTCCGGATCATGACGCCGACCAGATCATCGATCGCCTGGACCGCTGCCCCGATGTGCCCAAGGGCGAGCACCCCGATCCCGAGCAGCTCGGCTGCCCGCTGCGGGACGCGAACGAGAATTAAGACTCTTCCTACACTTGCTCACAGACGATCATTTGCTCGCAAACCTTCCGCGGCGGCCAGCGATTCTGCAAGTCGGCCTGGCAGCTTTCCCGCCCGCCGTATCCTTCCGCGCCACTTTCTCAGCGGCTCTCCGAAAGTCGCGCCGCGAGCTCGACCAGCTGGACCATCTCGGCGCGATAACCATGCGGGTCAGCGCCGCGCCCGCGTCGACCGAGCAAAAGGACGCTCTGCCAGCTGGCGCTGCCGCGCTGTTGCGAGCCACGGAGCAGCATGCCAAACTCGGCGACCGCGCTGGCAAACCGGAAGTCCGCGGAGGCCTCCTTCCAGGAAAGTGAGCTGTCGGTAATCGGAAAAGCCGCCAGCTGACTGTTGTCCGCGGTGGGCGACTTGTAGCGAATCTTCAGCGTGGCCAGCTCGCCGGACTGCGGCGCGGACGACGGCACCGGCGCGCGGTACTTGAGCGGCTCCAGGCTGGGCAGATCGATCGGGACGCCCACCGGGACCACTTCGTACAGCGCGGTCACCGTGTGGCCGGCGCCGATCTCACCCGCATCCACCTTGTCGTTGCCGAAATCTTCATCGCGCAGCTGGCGATTCTCATAGCCGACCTGCCGGTAGGCCCGCACCTTGGCCGGATTGAACTCGATCTGCAGCTTTACATCCTTGGCGACGGTGACTAGAGTTCCGCTGAGCTCCTGGACGAGGACCTTGTGGGCCTCTTTCAATGTATCGATGTAGGCGTAGTTGCCGTTGCCGCGGTCGGCGAGCTTCTCCATCGTCGAGTCTTTATAGTTCCCCATGCCGAAGCCGAGCACGCTGAGGAAGACGCCCTGGCGGGCCTTGTTCTCGATGAGCCGGGTGAGCTCCCCTTCGCTGGTTACTCCGACGTTGAAGTCCCCATCGGTGGCCAGGATCACGCGGTTGGCGCCGCCGCGGATGAAGTTCTTGGCCGCCAGCTCGTAGGCGAGCTCGATTCCGCTTGCGCCATCGGTAGAGCCGCCCGCTTGCAGCGCGGCGAGCGCGCCCAGGATGACGCCCGTCTGATCCCCACGCGTCGGCGGCAGGACCACCCCCGAGCTGCCGGCATACACGACGATCGCCACCCGATCACGGGCATCAAGAGAGCGCGCCAAGAGCGCCAGCGATCGGGTGAGCAGCGGCAGCTTGTTCTCGCTGTCCATCGAGCCCGAGACGTCGATCAAGAAAGTGAGGTTGCTCGCCGGCCGACTCTGCGGGGCGATCGGGCGGGCCTTGATGCCAATGCGCAGGAGGCGGTGCTGGGGCGCCCACGGACACTCGGCGAGCTCCAGGTTGGCGGCGAACGGCTCGCTGCCGGTGGGCGGGTCATAGTCGTAGGGAAAGTAGTTGATGAGCTCTTCGATCCGAACCGCGTCGATGGGCGGCAGCCGGCCTTGCAGCAGGAACCGCCGCAGGTTCGAATAGGAAGCGGTGTCGACATCGACCGCGAACGTCGACAGCGGGGCCGCCTGCACGCTGCGGAACGGGTTCTCATCGACCCGCGCGTACGCCTCGGTATTAGGCGCCGCGCCGGGGCTGCGGCCGACGAACCGGCCAAGGCCCATAGGGGCGCCGGAGCCGACCCCCAGGCCCAGGTGCCCAAGCTGTCCCACACCGCCGCCGCCGCCGCTGCCGCTGCCGACCAGGCCGAAGCCGCCGCTGCCGTAGGCCTCGCCCACTTCAGTGCCGACCAGGCCGCCCAGGGCATCCTCTGCATCGCGACCTATCTGCGAGCTGGGAACGAAGCTCGCGGCTGCGCCGGTAGCGCGCCCGCGCGAAACGATGCCGAGCACACCGGACTTGGTCGCCGCCTCCTTGGCGAGTTGGGCGGTCGCTGGCCCCTTGATGGCGAAGAGCTTGGCGCTGCCCGGACCGTCCTTTTTGCCCAGCTTCCCTTCAGCGCTGTGGTAACGACGGCCCACCGAGCTTGCCATCCTCTGGTTTGCTTGCTGGAGCCAGTCGGGGACCTCGTCCGACCGGCCCAGGAACCTGACCCAGCGGGAGTCGCGGAGCAGATCATTTATCGCCAGTGACTTGGGCTGCGGCGGCAGGCGCAGCATCAGACCCGCGACCAGACCCACCGCCGCGAGCACTGCGCCAGTATAGGAGTGAACGTGCCAGTCGATGCCCAGCGGCACCGGATAGCTGCGCGGCCGGGCGACCGAGCTGACGCTGAAGGTGTTGTCCCAAAGGCGCAGGTAAAGGCGGGCCTCCGGGGGGACTTTCATGACGAACGCCCCGGCGATGGCGCGCGACGGTCTGGCGTGACCGGAGCGCAGAAGCTCGCTCAGCTGCATGCGCTGGCCGTCCAGCTGCAGCTCGCCGCTCATGGCCGCGGTGAACGTCACTAGGTAGTCGGTCCCCGATGCGGCGACGAGCGGCAGGGTGCCGACCGGCAGCGCCGCGGCAGGAGTGGGAAAGGTGACTCCCGGATCGGAGCCGATGGTGAACGCGTTCTCTCTGAGCTCCCGGCTCCGGCGACCAAGACCGTACACCAGTCCCACAAGACCGCTGCCCAGTAGGAGGAGGGTCGCTATATCCTGGGCTGGATGCTCGGGCTCGCGTTGCAGCGGCTCGAGCTGGCCGGGCGCGGTCAGCTCCGCTGCGGCCTGCGCTGACTTCTCGCGCCCAACCTGAACGAAGTTGACGATGAGCAGCAAAAGGACGCTGGCAAGCGCCAGCGCGCTGGCGCCGATGACTCCCTTTGTGCCCCGGCTCACCCGGCCGCCCCGCGGATCGTCCAGGTGACGCACGACCAGGACCGCATCCTCAAAGTGCGCTGCCACCTCGAGCGCGCGGGCGCCGTCCCGGACCTCGACCTGCGCGGCAAGATCCGCCGGGACCGCCGGGGCGCCGGCGCCGGGGCCGAAGGTGGGAGTGATGACAGACCGCGGCAGCGGCATCGCAGTCAACGCGGGGTCCGCAGGCGCAGGCAGACAGCTCGCCGAGCCGTCTTCGCGCGGCAAAAGGGAGCTGTCAGGGCACTCTGGCTGGATGCTCTGGGAATACAGGCTCCCAGTCGTGAGCAGAGCTCCGCTCGCGAGGGCCGGAACCGCAGTCGGCAAGGCGACACCGCTAGACATGAAGTCCTCCGTAGGCCGGTCGTGGATGGTGCACGCCGGTCACAGGCTCGGACATCTTTTCGCCCTCTCGGTTCCCGGATTTTTCGCCCGGCCGCCGCCCACGCGCTTACGTGGCTCACGCCGGGACTATTGATGGTAGACTTCTGAACCCGGCTATATCATTCCCGATAGACGTCCGTATTCAGGTACTTGAGCCCCGAGTCCGCCATCAGGGTCACCACCGCTGCACCAGGACCAAGCCGCTGCGCGACTTCGATCGCCGCGATCACGTTCGCGCCGGATGATGTGCCGGCGAACAGTCCTTCTTCGCGGGCCAGGCGGCGGGCCATTTCCTTGGCGTCGCCCGTCTTCACGGCGATGACTTCGCTGGCGACACTGTCGTCCCACAGCGGCGGTCGGTAGCCGATGCCGACGCCTTCGATCTTGTGCGGGCCCGGCGGGTTGCCGCGCAATACCGACGACTCGGCGGGTTCGACTGCGGCGATGTGGATCTGCGGCCGACGTTCCTTGAGGATCATGGAGACGCCGCGCAGGGAAGCCGCCGTGCCGACACAATGGACGAACGCGTCCACCCGGCCGCTGGTCTGGGACCAGATCTCTTCGCCGAGCGGGTGATAGCCGGCGATGGAGTCACGGTTGTTGAGCTGATCGGTAAAGTACGTGTGCGGCGCGCGGCTCAGGGCGCGCGCCGTATCGATCATGTCGAGGATCAGCTTCTTGGTCGTCAGACCCCCTTCGCTCGGCACCAGCGTCAAGCGGGCGCCGAGTGCTCGCATCTGATCGAGCTTCTCGCGGCTGAAGGCGTCCGAGCTGACGATGTGAATCGGGTAACCCCTTGCGGCGCAGACGAGCGCCAGCGATGCGCCGGTGCTGCCGCCGGTGTATTCGATCACCGTGTCACCGCGCTGCAGCCGTCCGTCCGCTTCCGCCTTGGCGATCACGCTGAGCGCCATCCGGTCCTTCATGCTGCCCGTCGGGTTCTCCCACTCGAGCTTCACCAAGACGGCGGCGCAGCTTGCGGGCACGACCTTCTGCAGCCGCACCAGGGTCGTGTTTCCTATCGCCTGAAGAATGCTCATGGGCGCTCCCATGCCACGCAGTCTAGCGCTTAGCCGCCCCCAATGTCACGAGTGCGGAAGGCTTCGAACCCGATAATGTCCGGCTCACTGCGGCCTGCCCGATTGGGGGATACTTCGGCTTCGCGCCGGTATTTATCGCACCTGTGATCAGGTCGCAAATCAGGTCTTGGGCGGGTTGTAATTACGATTTTTCTGACGTGGGGGGAAGAGTTTTGGACAGGGACGCGAACGAGAATTAAGACTCTTCCTACACTTGCTCACAGACGATCATTTGCTCGCAAACCTTCCGCGGCGGCCAGCGATTCTGCAAGTCGGCCTGGCAGCTTTCCCGCCCGCCGTATCCTTCCGCGCCACTTTCTCAGCGGCTCTCCGAAAGTCGCGCCGCGAGCTCGACCAGCTGGACCATCTCGGCGCGATAACCATGCGGGTCAGCGCCGCGCCCGCGTCGACCGAGCAAAAGGACGCTCTGCCAGCTGGCGCTGCCGCGCTGTTGCGAGCCACGGAGCAGCATGCCAAACTCGGCGACCGCGCTGGCAAACCGGAAGTCCGCGGAGGCCTCCTTCCAGGAAAGTGAGCTGTCGGTAATCGGAAAAGCCGCCAGCTGACTGTTGTCCGCGGTGGGCGACTTGTAGCGAATCTTCAGCGTGGCCAGCTCGCCGGACTGCGGCGCGGACGACGGCACCGGCGCGCGGTACTTGAGCGGCTCCAGGCTGGGCAGATCGATCGGGACGCCCACCGGGACCACTTCGTACAGCGCGGTCACCGTGTGGCCGGCGCCGATCTCACCCGCATCCACCTTGTCGTTGCCGAAATCTTCATCGCGCAGCTGGCGATTCTCATAGCCGACCTGCCGGTAGGCCCGCACCTTGGCCGGATTGAACTCGATCTGCAGCTTTACATCCTTGGCGACGGTGACTAGAGTTCCGCTGAGCTCCTGGACGAGGACCTTGTGGGCCTCTTTCAATGTATCGATGTAGGCGTAGTTGCCGTTGCCGCGGTCGGCGAGCTTCTCCATCGTCGAGTCTTTATAGTTCCCCATGCCGAAGCCGAGCACGCTGAGGAAGACGCCCTGGCGGGCCTTGTTCTCGATGAGCCGGGTGAGCTCCCCTTCGCTGGTTACTCCGACGTTGAAGTCCCCATCGGTGGCCAGGATCACGCGGTTGGCGCCGCCGCGGATGAAGTTCTTGGCCGCCAGCTCGTAGGCGAGCTCGATTCCGCTTGCGCCATCGGTAGAGCCGCCCGCTTGCAGCGCGGCGAGCGCGCCCAGGATGACGCCCGTCTGATCCCCACGCGTCGGCGGCAGGACCACCCCCGAGCTGCCGGCATACACGACGATCGCCACCCGATCACGGGCATCAAGAGAGCGCGCCAAGAGCGCCAGCGATCGGGTGAGCAGCGGCAGCTTGTTCTCGCTGTCCATCGAGCCCGAGACGTCGATCAAGAAAGTGAGGTTGCTCGCCGGCCGACTCTGCGGGGCGATCGGGCGGGCCTTGATGCCAATGCGCAGGAGGCGGTGCTGGGGCGCCCACGGACACTCGGCGAGCTCCAGGTTGGCGGCGAACGGCTCGCTGCCGGTGGGCGGGTCATAGTCGTAGGGAAAGTAGTTGATGAGCTCTTCGATCCGAACCGCGTCGATGGGCGGCAGCCGGCCTTGCAGCAGGAACCGCCGCAGGTTCGAATAGGAAGCGGTGTCGACATCGACCGCGAACGTCGACAGCGGGGCCGCCTGCACGCTGCGGAACGGGTTCTCATCGACCCGCGCGTACGCCTCGGTATTAGGCGCCGCGCCGGGGCTGCGGCCGACGAACCGGCCAAGGCCCATAGGGGCGCCGGAGCCGACCCCCAGGCCCAGGTGCCCAAGCTGTCCCACACCGCCGCCGCCGCCGCTGCCGCTGCCGACCAGGCCGAAGCCGCCGCTGCCGTAGGCCTCGCCCACTTCAGTGCCGACCAGGCCGCCCAGGGCATCCTCTGCATCGCGACCTATCTGCGAGCTGGGAACGAAGCTCGCGGCTGCGCCGGTAGCGCGCCCGCGCGAAACGATGCCGAGCACACCGGACTTGGTCGCCGCCTCCTTGGCGAGTTGGGCGGTCGCTGGCCCCTTGATGGCGAAGAGCTTGGCGCTGCCCGGACCGTCCTTTTTGCCCAGCTTCCCTTCAGCGCTGTGGTAACGACGGCCCACCGAGCTTGCCATCCTCTGGTTTGCTTGCTGGAGCCAGTCGGGGACCTCGTCCGACCGGCCCAGGAACCTGACCCAGCGGGAGTCGCGGAGCAGATCATTTATCGCCAGTGACTTGGGCTGCGGCGGCAGGCGCAGCATCAGACCCGCGACCAGACCCACCGCCGCGAGCACTGCGCCAGTATAGGAGTGAACGTGCCAGTCGATGCCCAGCGGCACCGGATAGCTGCGCGGCCGGGCGACCGAGCTGACGCTGAAGGTGTTGTCCCAAAGGCGCAGGTAAAGGCGGGCCTCCGGGGGGACTTTCATGACGAACGCCCCGGCGATGGCGCGCGACGGTCTGGCGTGACCGGAGCGCAGAAGCTCGCTCAGCTGCATGCGCTGGCCGTCCAGCTGCAGCTCGCCGCTCATGGCCGCGGTGAACGTCACTAGGTAGTCGGTCCCCGATGCGGCGACGAGCGGCAGGGTGCCGACCGGCAGCGCCGCGGCAGGAGTGGGAAAGGTGACTCCCGGATCGGAGCCGATGGTGAACGCGTTCTCTCTGAGCTCCCGGCTCCGGCGACCAAGACCGTACACCAGTCCCACAAGACCGCTGCCCAGTAGGAGGAGGGTCGCTATATCCTGGGCTGGATGCTCGGGCTCGCGTTGCAGCGGCTCGAGCTGGCCGGGCGCGGTCAGCTCCGCTGCGGCCTGCGCTGACTTCTCGCGCCCAACCTGAACGAAGTTGACGATGAGCAGCAAAAGGACGCTGGCAAGCGCCAGCGCGCTGGCGCCGATGACTCCCTTTGTGCCCCGGCTCACCCGGCCGCCCCGCGGATCGTCCAGGTGACGCACGACCAGGACCGCATCCTCAAAGTGCGCTGCCACCTCGAGCGCGCGGGCGCCGTCCCGGACCTCGACCTGCGCGGCAAGATCCGCCGGGACCGCCGGGGCGCCGGCGCCGGGGCCGAAGGTGGGAGTGATGACAGACCGCGGCAGCGGCATCGCAGTCAACGCGGGGTCCGCAGGCGCAGGCAGACAGCTCGCCGAGCCGTCTTCGCGCGGCAAAAGGGAGCTGTCAGGGCACTCTGGCTGGATGCTCTGGGAATACAGGCTCCCAGTCGTGAGCAGAGCTCCGCTCGCGAGGGCCGGAACCGCAGTCGGCAAGGCGACACCGCTAGACATGAAGTCCTCCGTAGGCCGGTCGTGGATGGTGCACGCCGGTCACAGGCTCGGACATCTTTTCGCCCTCTCGGTTCCCGGATTTTTCGCCCGGCCGCCGCCCACGCGCTTACGTGGCTCACGCCGGGACTATTGATGGTAGACTTCTGAACCCGGCTATATCATTCCCGATAGACGTCCGTATTCAGGTACTTGAGCCCCGAGTCCGCCATCAGGGTCACCACCGCTGCACCAGGACCAAGCCGCTGCGCGACTTCGATCGCCGCGATCACGTTCGCGCCGGATGATGTGCCGGCGAACAGTCCTTCTTCGCGGGCCAGGCGGCGGGCCATTTCCTTGGCGTCGCCCGTCTTCACGGCGATGACTTCGCTGGCGACACTGTCGTCCCACAGCGGCGGTCGGTAGCCGATGCCGACGCCTTCGATCTTGTGCGGGCCCGGCGGGTTGCCGCGCAATACCGACGACTCGGCGGGTTCGACTGCGGCGATGTGGATCTGCGGCCGACGTTCCTTGAGGATCATGGAGACGCCGCGCAGGGAAGCCGCCGTGCCGACACAATGGACGAACGCGTCCACCCGGCCGCTGGTCTGGGACCAGATCTCTTCGCCGAGCGGGTGATAGCCGGCGATGGAGTCACGGTTGTTGAGCTGATCGGTAAAGTACGTGTGCGGCGCGCGGCTCAGGGCGCGCGCCGTATCGATCATGTCGAGGATCAGCTTCTTGGTCGTCAGACCCCCTTCGCTCGGCACCAGCGTCAAGCGGGCGCCGAGTGCTCGCATCTGATCGAGCTTCTCGCGGCTGAAGGCGTCCGAGCTGACGATGTGAATCGGGTAACCCCTTGCGGCGCAGACGAGCGCCAGCGATGCGCCGGTGCTGCCGCCGGTGTATTCGATCACCGTGTCACCGCGCTGCAGCCGTCCGTCCGCTTCCGCCTTGGCGATCACGCTGAGCGCCATCCGGTCCTTCATGCTGCCCGTCGGGTTCTCCCACTCGAGCTTCACCAAGACGGCGGCGCAGCTTGCGGGCACGACCTTCTGCAGCCGCACCAGGGTCGTGTTTCCTATCGCCTGAAGAATGCTCATGGGCGCTCCCATGCCACGCAGTCTAGCGCTTAGCCGCCCCCAATGTCACGAGTGCGGAAGGCTTCGAACCCGATAATGTCCGGCTCACTGCGGCCTGCCCGATTGGGGGATACTTCGGCTTCGCGCCGGTATTTATCGCACCTGTGATCAGGTCGCAAATCAGGTCTTGGGCGGGTTGTAATTACGATTTTTCTGACGTGGGGGGAAGAGTTTTGGACAGGGACGGATCAAAGAATTTTTTCTCCCCGTCGAGAAAACTTAATCGGACAGCCGTT
>DAOMZC010000005.1:0-32877 GCA_035437965.1 Pseudomonadota bacterium | reverse complement strand
AGGAAGGTCTTGACCGCCTTCCAGTTCTCGTCCATTCCGCGCGGGTTCTTGTCCTTGCGCAAGGTCGACGAGCCGTGCACGCCGCCCTGCTGGGGGATGAACTGCGTCTTCTGCGTCGCGGCCACGGCCGTGAAGATCGCCTTGGCCTCGGTGACCTCCTCCTTGCTCTTGGCCGAGGTGATGAACACCGGCACCTTGACCTTCGCCGCCGCGTCCTTCACCGTCGTCTCACCGCCCAGATACTCGCCCGGGGAGAACGACAGCACGGCGCTCACCGCCGGCTGCTCGGCCGCCAGCAGGAACACCAGGGAAGAGGAATAGCTGCTGCCCCAGACGATGATCTTGCCGGTGTACCCGCTCGCCTTGGCCCACGTCACCGCCGCCTGCAGATCTTTGAACGCGTCGTTGTACGTCGCGTTGCGGCCGAGCTCCTTGGCGGTGCGGTTGGGCTGCCCCCAGCGCTCGCTGCCCGAGCGCTGATCGAGCGCGAGCGTGTTGAAGCCGGCCCGCACGAGCTCGGGAGCGATTGGATCGTACTCCGCGTGGTTTGAGCCCGCCTGATGAAAAAGGAGGATGATGGGCTTGCTCTTGTCACCGGTCGAAGCGACCCACCCGTAGACCTTGACGCCATCGCTGGCGACCAGGGTGACGGGATTACTATCGGCGGCCTGGGTTGCCGGGGCGGCCTCGGCGCGCTGGCCGCTCAGGGTAAGGGCGAGCACGGCGGCAAGGAGCGGAGCGAAAAGGGATCTGATCATGGGAACCTCGGGGAACCTCGAAGGGTCGGTGAGCTCTTGGCCGCAAGCAGTCGGCCAGGTGTGACTGCGCCGCTTAGCGCTTCTCCCCCGGACGGAGGGCGCGCTTCTGCGGCGGGATGCCGAATGACGGGAGGCCCGAGGTGACCAGCGCCGGCAGGCTGACCTTGCCGCGCGGCGCATTGGCCAGATCCTGGGCCGGCTCGATGGGACCCCTGCCGCCGGGGTTATAGCCGCTGCCCGGCGGACCGCCCCAGACTCCGTAGCGCGGGCTCTTGCACGCCACCTTGCCCTCCCAATAGTGGCGGATTATGTAGCGGCCCTGGAAGTTGTTGACGCCGTTTTTCTCGACCTGCGCGCCCTGGTCGCCAAGACCCCCCTCGCCGCTCGCGCGACCGCCGACGACCGGCGGCGCCTCGCGGAACAGCAGATCTTCGCTCAGCGTCTTCTGATCGTAGCGGGTGTGCAGCCGGGTCAGCACGTAGCTCGGCGGGCTGCCGTAATAGGGCTGCACCAGGCCCCCCGAAGGCGAGCCGCCCGCCGGCGCCGCCCCGGCGAAGCTGTCGTCACCGAGGGTATACAGATCGCTGGCCTCCAGCGGCGGCGTCGGGCACGGATCGCAGGAGGTCGTCTGCCAGGAGTACTCGGTCACCACCCCGCTGTCGTTGTTGCGGCGCAGCGTCTCGTCAAAGAGCTCGGCGTAGAACCCGGGGAAGTTCTTGCGCACCTCGTTCGAGACTTCCAGGTTGGTCGGGATGAACAGGTTCCGATAGTTGGCGACCTCGAACCGCTTGTCGGGATGCAGGACGTAGACTAGGAGGTCCTGCTTCCCATCGGCGTTGAGCAGACCCAGGCGCACCGGCAGGCGCAGCTCGGCGGCATCGAACGAGAAGCGCAGCGGTGACAGGACGACCAGCCCGTGGCTGTCCTTGTGGACCTTCTGGATGTCGACCTTGGCGACAAAGAACTTCATCTGATCGCGGATGTAGGGGCCGAGCGCCGCGGCGGCGCCCTTGGGAATGTTGTACTTGTTGAGGTGGAGCCAGCGCTCAAGGCCCCCCGATTCCTGCGCCGACAGGATGAGAATCTGGTACTCGCCGACCTCGAACTTGGCCTCGATCTTCACGCCGTAGTCCGCCGATGCGGCGCCGCCTTCGCTGGCCACCATCGCCGGCGCCGACTTGTAGAGCCGGCGCGGCGACGGCGGCGGCGGCACGTAGCACGGGTCCTGCTCCCAGTACTCGACCAGGCGCGGGGCCGAGAGCTGGTCGATCCGCTTGAACACCTCGGGGGCGAGCGTCTTGACCTGCTCTTTCTGCAAGACCACCGGCACCGGGACGACCATGGCGAAGTCCTGCGGCGGTCCCTTGTAGTTGTTCGACATGCTCATGACGGTGCGGCTGCCCTTGCGCAGCAGCACCACCTGGGAGGCGTTGTTGCTTAGCGCGGCGTCCGCGCCCGAGACGAAGAAGCCACAGAACGCCCCGGCATCGGCCGGCAGCAAGCTCGCCGCGAGCAGCAGCGCCCCCGTCGCCGTGCCCGCAAGAGCCCGCCGTCGCCCCGGCGCGGGCGCGGCTGCTGCAGACAAGGCCCCAGACAAAGCACAAGACGACCGGCCCGACATGGAATCTCCAGATTTTGAAATCCTCCCATCGTACCACAGTCGCTGGCGTTTGCGCCCATCGCCTGCCCGGCGACGGCGCTGTTTTGCGAATAGTTCGCCGGCACCCGCGCTTTGGCCTGTGGTAAGCTGGGTCCGGTTAACCATACTTTCGCGCTCCGCTCAGGACAGGAGACTAACGATGAGCCTAAAGACAAGGGCTATAGCCCTAGGCCTTGCCGCTGTCAGCTTGAGTGCTCCACTCGCTCAGGCTGCCGACCACGCTGATGGCCCCGCCGTCACGGTGGCCCCCAGCACTGACATCGCCGACATGTACGCTTGGATGGACGGCAGCGCCACCAACCTGAACATGGTGATGACGGTCTACCCGTCCGCCGATAAAGCCACCGCGAAGTTCTCGAGCGCGGCCCTTTACGTCTTTCACGTCATGGCCAAGGCCTCGCCCACCGACACCGGCAACTACGCCGAGGTCACCGTGGTGTGCAGCTTCGACGCGGCGCAGAACATCCAGTGCTGGGCCGGCGACAGTGAGTACGTGACCGGCAACGCCAACACCGCGAGCGGCCTGGTCAGCCGCAGCGGCAAGTTCCGGGTGTTCGCCGGGCCGCGCAACGACCCGTTCTTCTTCAACCTCAACGCCTTCAACAGCACCGTGGCCCTGGTCAAGCCGCTGCTCAACGGGCCCAAGGACACTTCCGGCTGCCCGACTCTGACCGCGGCCAACGCGACCGCCATCCGGACCGCGCTCGGCACCCCGGTCAATGATGCCTTCGTCGGCAAGAACGTCCTTGCCATCGTCGTCTCGGTAGAGAAGGGCCTGGTGACGACGCAGCAGCGCCAGACCATTACGGTCTATGGCAGCACCAACATTCCGGTTCCGTAAACGGGGAGGCCAACCATGACGCGCATCACACTCGGTGCCTTGCTTGTGGGTCTGGGCCTGCCGCTTGCGGGAGCAGGCTGCGACCAGACCTCGATCGATATAGTTCCCTTTGTCCGCTATGACCTCGCCGGCAGCGCTTCGGACGCCGGCTCGACCTTCATTCCCGGTAAGCCGCTCGTCGGCATGCAGATCGACCGCGCCGGACGCCCGGGGATAAACCTCCTGCTCACCGACCCGTTTGACAACCTCGCGGCGCCGATGACCAAGGACAACGTCCAGAACTCGTACAACGCGGCGGCCCCCGGGAACTGGAGGAACTTCGCCACCGATCCGAACTACTTCACCAAGAACCTCGCCGTGTTCGACTCCTTCGACGGGACCTGCGGCAACCAGCTGCTCGCCGGCGCCGCCGGAGCGAGCCGCTACTCGGCGCTGGCGACCCTGCTCGCCGATGACCGCCTCTACATAAACGCCAACCTCGGCACCTGCAGCAACTACCTGGCGCTCGAGCAGGGCACGGCCGGTGACTGCGGCGGCTACCACCCGACGGTGGTCGCCATGGACATCACCTACAACCTGCTGATCTCGGGCCGGCCCACCGGTACATACAACAACGGAGTGACCGCCGATCTCGATGGCGGCATCGCCCTGAACGCGCAGTTCCCCTTCCTTATTGCTCCCAAGTAGCTGCGGGTCCCTATACGTAAGGGGAGCGTTCTGTCGGTGGCTCTGTTGTAGGGAGTGCTCCTTAGAAGCACGTACGCACGGGCCACGCGCGCGCGCTCGTAGAGCGTCGCCGCCTATTCAGCCGTGAAACACGTTAAGGTCACGTCGACCCCGAGATTAGCCAGTCTCCGGAGTAAGGGGGCAGTGAGCTGAAGGTTACACTGGCTAGTGTATGAGATATTGAAGTGGAGAATGATCTCCTGAGAACCGGCAGCCTTATATACCGGCACACAGCGCTCCAGTGTGGCGAGCACTCCCGAGTGAGCCGATATGAGATCAACATCCTCCGGGGGTACCAGGAAATCGTGCTTCCCCCATCCTTGGGAGGCTGGCATTCCTCGGTAGCGACCACGCGAGGATATCTCACCGGGCTCGATCTTTTCCGAGAAAAGCACCTGCGAAGCTCGCTCCGCTGCGCTTGGTGAGAACTCAACCCCGCTAACGACCCAATAGCCTTCGACTTGAATAGATGGATTCATGGGATATAGGATTCCAAAAGAACATCTGTGACGGTTGTATCGCCAGTCTTGGGATTCCGTAGAACCACTCGACCGGCGCTATCAACACCGATGTCGGGGTTCTTTGTCCCGAGCTTGCGAGCCTCAGGCGCCAGGTCTCGGACAATCGCAGGCTTCATCTGCCTGTGGAACTGCGACTCGCCGACTCCCAGCTTCCGCGCGAGCTGCTCTGCACTCGGAAACTCAACCTTCGCCGAGCCTGCAGCAACATCAGTTTTCGCCTTGGAAAAAAGCCATCCGCCTAAGGTATCTAACAGTCGGCCATCTAGAACACCAGCGTCTACTAAGCCAATGACAATAACGCCCACAGCCGCAATATCCGCTGGTCCAGGAAGCGGGGAATCTGCCTGCGATGCGACAGCCGCTGCAACTGCATATCTTGAAAAAACCGGCACGAAACCAGTCGCAGATATCGATTCATAGGTGATTAATTGAACTCTTATATCTAATTTATAGGTAACAAAATTAGCCCTTGCGGCTAGTTGAATAATTTCTTCATATCCGATTTTCTGCAATGCTTCTTGGCCAATTTTTTCGGCAATAGAAATATCAACATCTATAGGCCGAATACCGGAGTGAGTATCAATCCTGTCAGCTTCTTTGAATTGCGGATGGATGCATCTCAACATAAACAGAAAAGACAGCACCCATATTTTAGTTAAAGTTCTACCGAGAAGTCCCTTCCAAATAGTTATAGTTATTTTCCGCACCTGAGTGCCGTACATAACATAGCCTTACCCTGCGCGTATACTCCCTTGTACAAGGTGTGGTCTCATCGGTCACAACCTCCTCGATCCGTTGTATTTGCTTCAGGCGGTCCCTATACGTAAGGGGAGCGTTCTGTCGGTGGCTCTGTTGTAGGGAGTGCTCCTTAGAAGCACGTACGCACGGGCCACGCGCGCGCGCTCGTAGAGCGTCGCCGCCTATTCAGCCGTGAAACACGTTAAGGTCACGTCGACCCCGAGATTAGCCAGTCTCCGGAGTAAGGGGGCAGTGAGCTGAAGGTTACACTGGCTAGTGTATGAGATATTGAAGTGGAGAATGATCTCCTGAGAACCGGCAGCCTTATATACCGGCACACAGCGCTCCAGTGTGGCGAGCACTCCCGAGTGAGCCGATATGAGATCAACATCCTCCGGGGGTACCAGGAAATCGTGCTTCCCCCATCCTTGGGAGGCTGGCATTCCTCGGTAGCGACCACGCGAGGATATCTCACCGGGCTCGATCTTTTCCGAGAAAAGCACCTGCGAAGCTCGCTCCGCTGCGCTTGGTGAGAACTCAACCCCGCTAACGACCCAATAGCCTTCGACTTGAATAGATGGATTCATGGGATATAGGATTCCAAAAGAACATCTGTGACGGTTGTATCGCCAGTCTTGGGATTCCGTAGAACCACTCGACCGGCGCTATCAACACCGATGTCGGGGTTCTTTGTCCCGAGCTTGCGAGCCTCAGGCGCCAGGTCTCGGACAATCGCAGGCTTCATCTGCCTGTGGAACTGCGACTCGCCGACTCCCAGCTTCCGCGCGAGCTGCTCTGCACTCGGAAACTCAACCTTCGCCGAGCCTGCAGCAACATCAGTTTTCGCCTTGGAAAAAAGCCATCCGCCTAAGGTATCTAACAGTCGGCCATCTAGAACACCAGCGTCTACTAAGCCAATGACAATAACGCCCACAGCCGCAATATCCGCTGGTCCAGGAAGCGGGGAATCTGCCTGCGATGCGACAGCCGCTGCAACTGCATATCTTGAAAAAACCGGCACGAAACCAGTCGCAGATATCGATTCATAGGTGATTAATTGAACTCTTATATCTAATTTATAGGTAACAAAATTAGCCCTTGCGGCTAGTTGAATAATTTCTTCATATCCGATTTTCTGCAATGCTTCTTGGCCAATTTTTTCGGCAATAGAAATATCAACATCTATAGGCCGAATACCGGAGTGAGTATCAATCCTGTCAGCTTCTTTGAATTGCGGATGGATGCATCTCAACATAAACAGAAAAGACAGCACCCATATTTTAGTTAAAGTTCTACCGAGAAGTCCCTTCCAAATAGTTATAGTTATTTTCCGCACCTGAGTGCCGTACATAACATAGCCTTACCCTGCGCGTATACTCCCTTGTACAAGGTGTGGTCTCATCGGTCACAACCTCCTCGATCCGTTGTATTTGCTTCAGGCGGTCCCCGCAGGCTCCAGTCTTTGCGCTGATGTCGGTCGCTGTACCCGCGCGGGGTCCTGGGCGCGGGCCCCCCAGTCGTTTGCCTTGGTTGCCGGGGGGGTGGGGTGCCCATCCCCCAGGGGCTGGCGTGTTTCCGAGGAGATAGGGCTGGCACGCGGCTCGCGATACCTCCTTCTGCAACCTGGGGCGACCCAGGCAACGAAGGAGAGTCCGATGTACATCGAGAGCTGCGCCTGCACTGCGGTTGGTCGTCGCGATAACAACGAGGACGCCCTGCTTCACCTGCCCGGGATCGCCCCCGGTCTGGGTCTGTTCGCAGTCGCCGACGGCATGGGCGGCTATGAGGGAGGCGAGATCGCCAGCCACCTGGTGGTCGACACGGTCGAGGAGGTCTACCGGCGCTACCTGACCGACCTGGAGTCGACCTGGCCGTGGCTCATGGCCCAGCATCGCAGCCGGGAGGAGAGCCTGCTCGCCTCGGCGATCGCCCTGGCTCACTCGGCGGTGGCGGCGCGACGCAGCGGCCGGCTGGCCAACATGGGCTCGACGGTGGCGGCGCTGGTCGTCGGTGACCAGGAAGCAATCCTGGCCCACGTCGGCGACAGCCGGGTCTACAGGTGGCGCGGCGGCCAGCTCTGCCAGCTCACCCGCGATCACTCGCTCTTCGAGGAGGTGCGGGCGGCCGGCGGCGCCCAGCAGATGGCGTCCAAGCGTGACTGTCCGTTCGCCAACGTGATTACTCGCGCCCTGGGGCTGTCCGAGCGGGCCGAGCCCGATGTCGAGACTGTGCCGATCCGCGCCGGCGACATCTTCCTCCTGTGCTCCGACGGGCTGTCCGATCCGCTCAGCGACGGCGAGCTGGCCCGGCTGCTCGCCGCCAGCGACACCGAGGGCCTGGTCGGGGTCACCCGGCGCCTGGTCCAGGCGGCCTACGACGCCGGCGGCAAGGACAACATCACGGCCGTGACGGTCAAGGTAGGCTAGAGCGACGATCCGCTGCAGAGGGTTGGCTATCCGCTGCAGCAGGTTGGCTAGCGACTGCAACGCGTTGGCTAGCGACTGCAATGCGTTGGCTATTCGCTGCAACGCGTTGGCTAGCGACTGCAACGCGTTGGCTAGCGATTGCAACGCGTTGGCTAGCGATTGCAACGCGTTGGCTAGCGATTGCAACGCGTTGGCTAGCGATTGCAGGGCTATTGGCTAGCGATTGCAGGGCTATTGGCTATCGTCTGCAGCGGGTTGGCTAGCGACTGCAGCGAGTTGGCCATCGGTTGCAGGGGTGTTGGCTATCGAAAGCATGAGTGTTGGCTCTCGATAGCAGCGAGTTGGCTCTCGATAGCAGGGGGGTTGGGTATCAGCTGCAGCGAGTTGGGTATCAGCTGCAGCAAGTTGGGTATCAGCTGCAGCGAGTTGGGTATCAGCTGCAGCGAGTTGGGTATCAGCTGCAGCGCCTTGCGCTTGACCGGCAGCCGGGCCCAGGGGCACCCTTCGTGCTGGAGCTTGACTCGACGCGCGCGGTCCTATTCGCTGTCTTCCGCAGCGCCGCCCGCATCGGGAACCAGGCTGTACTTGCGCAGCAGGGTGCGCAGGTGCTTGCGATCCAGACCCGACTCGCGGGCCGCGGCGGAGATATTCCCTTCGCTGCGCTGCAGGATGTCGCGCAGGTAGCGCAGCTCGAAGGTCTGCAGCACCGCGGCCTTGGCCTCGGCGAACGGCAGGTCGGTGCGCACGGTCAGCGCCTCGTCGGCGGCCTGGGGGGTGATGTGTACCCGCAGGTCGGCGAAGCTCTGGGCGCCGGGGGACAGCGCGACGGCGCGGTCGATGACGTTGCGCAGCTCGCGCAGGTTGCCGGGCCAGGTGTGGGCGGTCAGGCGGTCGAGGTTCGGCCCGGCGACGCGCCCGGCGGACAGGCCGCGGCGGCGCATCATCTCGGTGACCAGCACCTGCAGATCCTCCCGACGGGCGCGCAGCGGCGGCAGCACGACCCGCACGACCGACAGGCGGTAGAACAGGTCGGGGCGGAAGCCGCCCTCGGCCACCCGGGTCGTCAGATCAATCGGCGAGGCCGCCAGCACGCGCACGTCGACGCGCTTTTCCTGATCCGCGCCCACCGGCCGCACCACGCGCTCCTCCAGCACCCGCAATAGGCGCGCCTGCACCGCCTGCGGGATGCTGCCCAGCTCGTCGAGGAAGATGGTGCCGCCGTGGGCGCGCTGGAACGCCCCGGCGCGGGTCTGCGCCGCCCCGGTGAAGGCGCCGCGCAGGTGACCGAAAAGCTCGCTCTCCAGCAGGGTCTCGGGCAAGGCGCCGCAGTCGATGGCGACGAACGGGCCGCCCCGGCGGGCGCTGCGCTCGTGGACGGCGCGGGCCGCCAGCTCCTTGCCGGTGCCGGTCTCGCCCTCCAGGAGCACCGTGACATCCGAGCCCGCCGCCAGCTCGAGCACGGCGAAGATCTCGCGCATGGCCAGGCTCTCGGCGACGAGGTCACCGAAGCGGCGCGCCTGGCTCGGGGTGACCTCGAGCGGCTGCGGGCGCGGCTGGATGCGCAGGAAGCTGCGCCCGACCTTGAAGGTCGCCCCCGGTCCGACGCGCACCTCGGTGACCAGCGAGCCCTCGTACAGAGTGCCGTTCTTGCTGCCCAGATCGCGGACGAGGAACCGCCCCGCGCTCTCGCGCACGCCCAAGTGGTGGCGCGACACGCGATCGTCGCTGAGCACGAGGTCGCAGTCCTCACCCGAGCCGATCCGCACCTCACGGTCGCCGCCGGGCCCGCTCTTGCCGTCGCCGCCCTCCGCGCCGCCCGTACCGCCGGCGCCGCCCGGACCTCCAGTACCTAATGAAACTGCGCGCCCCGCATCGGGTCCATCGACGACCAGGATCTGACACGAGCGCGGCTTGGCCGCCCCGAGGAGGGCTTCGCTGTGGACGGTTGCGACGGTGATCTTGTCGCGCATTTTACCCCTCCAAAGTATCATTAAAAGGCGCGATGGTCCCCTACTCCCCGGCTACGCCCAGCCAGCTTGGCCCCTATCGTCTGCTTCGGCGCCTCGGGCAGGGCGGCATGGCCGAGGTACACCTTGGCGTAGTCTACGGAGCGAGCGGCTTTGAGAAGCAGGTCGTGCTCAAGCTCCTTTTACCCGAGCTGCGCGGCCGCGGCGAGTTCGAGCACCTGCTCATCGAAGAGGCCAAGCTGGGCGCGCGCCTTGGGCACAGAAACCTCGTCCAGGTGCACGACCTCGGGCTCGACTCCGGTACTTACTATGTCCGGATGGACTATGTGGACGGCGCCGACCTCGGGTCGCTCTTGCGGCGCGAGCGGCCGCCGGTCGAGCTGGCGCTGCTCATCGTCGAAGAGGTGGCGCTGGCGCTCGACTACGTGCACCGCTTCACCGACGACAGCGGGCGGCCGCTGGGCCTGGTCCACCGCGACATCAGCCCGTCGAACATCCTCCTCTCGCGGGCCGGGGAGGTGAAGCTTGCCGACTTCGGCATCGCCAAGGCGACCCAGCTCGCCGAGATCACCCGCGGCAACATCCGCAAGGGCAAGTACGCCTACATGTCCCCCGAGCAGGTCGAGAGCGATCGGGTCACGTCCCAGAGTGATCAGTTCTCGATCGGGGTGACCCTGATGGAGATGTGCTGCGGGCGGCGCCCCTACGACGGCGCCTCGGTGATGGAGACCATGGATCTGATCCGCCAGGCGGCGCCGCCCGAGCTGCCGGGGCTGTCGCCGGGCCTGCAGGGTCTCATCCTGCGCTGCCTGGCGCGCGACCCGGCGACGCGCTATAAGAGCGCCGAGGAGCTGCGCCACCACGTCGCCCAGCTGCGGCGCTTCCTGCCGCCGGTGACGTTCCGCGATCTGGGGGACTGGGTGATCCGCCTGGTCAGCACCAAGGTCGACGAGCCGCCCGCGCCAGCGCGCCTGCTCTCGGAAGAGATCACCAAGGTCGAGCCGCGCGAGCCGGAAAAGGTCATCGTCACCCTGTAGCCGGCCCGGCGGCCAAGGCGGCTACTAGCTAGGAACACCT
Source organism: Pseudomonadota bacterium (assembly GCA_035437965.1). Classification (GTDB taxonomy): domain Bacteria; phylum Myxococcota_A; class Polyangia; order Palsa-1104; family JAEUJZ01; genus CALFML01. The sequence continues at coordinate 22,163 of DAOMZC010000005.1, read as the reverse complement.
AACAAGACCGTAGCAGGTTTTGTTAGGTGTTCTAGCGCCGCAGGAGGACGTAGACGGCCCCGGCGCCGCCATCGGTGGGACGGGCGGTGGCGAAGGCGAGCACGTGGCGGGCGATGCGGCCGCGGGTGAGCCAGACCCGCAGCGCTTCCTTGAGCACCGGGATCTGGTCCTTGGAGTTTAGCCCGCGACCGTGGATGATCAGGATGCAGCGGCAGCCGTGGATGCGGGAGTCGTGCAGGAACTCATCTACCTTCACCCGCGCCTCTTCGCGGGTGAGGCCGTGCAGGTCGACGTGCCCCTGGACCGCATAGTCGCCGCGCCGCAGCCGCGCCATCAGCCGGCGATCGAGGCCGCTGGCCAGGCCCTCGATATACTCGTCCGAGTCGCTGATGTCGAAAGTGCCGCCGCCGGCCACCAGATCCGAGAGCTGCGCGTAGGCCTCGGCCTCTTCGGACTGGCGGACGAGCACCTCGCGCTCCTGCTCGATCGGGCGCCCGCGTCCGCTGCCGGCCGCGGGCAGCGGTGAGATGCCGAACATCTCCTGGCGGAACAGCTCCTCATCGGACAGCTCGGGCGGCGGCGGGGGCGGGGGCGGCGGCTTGGGAGCGGCGCGCGGGGCCGGCTTGTCCGGCAGCTTGGGGGCGACCAGCTCCTGCAGCTGCTTGCGGGCCGCCGCGAACGGGTTATTGAGCGGGGGCGGCGCCGCCGGTTCCTCGCCGCCACCTTTACGACCACGCTTTTTGAGCTGCGCCATGGGCCATACCTACTCGAGCTGATGCCGCGGCGCCAGCAAAGTGAGCGCTGCCTGCGAACAAAATCGTCCCTGCCGTGTTGATAGTGTAGGTCCTGCGTGCGTGTGGCAGCCGATCCAATTGAAGCTTTTACAGCCGAGTCGTCTGACGAGGCGCTGTACCACCGTGTGCGCCGCGGCGATCTGTTGGCCTTCGATACGCTGTATGGCCGCTACGAGCGGCGCCTGTTCGGGTTTATCTGCAAGCTGGTCCACAACCACCATGACGCGGAGGATCTGTTTCACGAGGCCTTTGTAAGTGTCCTGCGCAGCCGGGAGGTGAGCTTCGAGCGCGGCAGCTTCTGCGGGTGGCTGTACCGCATCGCCCGCAACCAGTGCCTGAACCACCTGCGCTCGGGGCGGCGGCAGAGCCAGCTGCAGTACCGCGCCGAGGCGCCCTGCGAGCCGCCGAGCGCCGAGTCGAGCTTCGCCGACAGCGAGCGCGCCCTCTTGCTGCAGCAGGCGGTGACCAGCCTGCCGCCGCTGCTGGCCGAGATCTATCACCTGCGCAGCGCCGGCCTTTCCTATGAAGAGATGGCGGAGGTCCTGCACATCCCGCTCGGCACGGTGAAGTCGCGCATGAACCAGATGACGCAGCGTCTGCGCGACGACCTGGCGAGCCGCCTTCACGGACTGCCGGCCCCCAAGCCCGAGCGGCGCACCGGGCCGCCGGCGAACAGAGACCCTGTCGACCCGAGCTGCGGGTCGCCCCACCCCGGCTCTGCGCTGCCCGCGACGGGCGCGTCCGAGCCAGAGAAAGAGTACGCAGCGCATGGACTGCGCCGAAACTGAATCTATGCTGGTAGACTACCACTTCGCGCTCGGCGACAGCGCGCGGCTCGAGGCGGTGCACGCCCACCTGCGCCGCTGTCCTGACTGCACGCAGAAGTACCTGGACCTCAAGCACGCGGTGGACAGCGGGGCGGCGCTCGGCGCGCGCCCAGGTCCCGAGCGCCGGGCGCGGCTGGGGGCCGAGGTGCGCGCGATGTTCCAGCCGAGCCGGCTGCAGCGCGCCCACCAGTGGCTGCTGCGACCGGTGCCGCGCTATCAAGCCGCCGCCGCCGTGGCCATGGCGAGCTTGCTCTTCCTCACCGCCGCCGGCGCCATGCTCGGCCTGCGCGAGCGGGCGAGCGAGCCGGTGCTGGCCCGCGAGCTCACCAGCCGCCCGAGCGGGCGCGGCGAGCGCGTGCTGCGCCACGCCTTCGAGCCGGTCGATACGGCGCGACCGATGGCCGTGAGCCTGACCTACTACTGACAAGTGGCAACGACTTCGCAAGGAGCCTCCGCGATGGGGAAGATAAAAGTGGGGTCCGCGTGGCAGCGGACCTGGGTGATAGGCAGCCTGTGGGTTCTGGGTCTGGGCGGGTGCGAGCGCGGGACGCCAGCGAGCGGCTCGGCCCCAGCGGCCGAGCCACCGGCTGTGGCGAGCAGCGCGCTCGTCAGCCCGCCGGCGGTCGAGGGCGGGCGCCAGCCCGAGCCGTTCAGCGGCGGGGCGCAGATCTTCCGCTCGGTGATGGAGACCCTGCGCACCAAGTACTACCGTGAGGGGCTGTCGGAGGACGAGCTGTATCGCGCCGCGGTCGCCGGCATGCTGCAGCACCTGGAGCCGCAGATGGCGGCGTGGAACAAGCTCCTGCCGCCCGAGGAGATGCGCGAGCTGACCGCCGATCTGGAGGGTGAGATCGTCGGCATCGGCGTCGAGATCAAGTTCGATCCGGACAGCGGTATCTCCGACGTCCTGAGCCTGGTCCCGGGCTCGCCGGCCGAGCGCGCCGGCCTGCGCGAGGGCGATAAGCTGCTGACGGTCGCCGGCAAGTTCTACCGCGGCAAGACCCTGCGCGACGTCGTCGCCGACATCCGCGGCCAGGCCGGCGAGACGGTGCGGCTGACCGTCCTGCGCGGCGCCGATGTGCTGTCGTTCGCGGTGCGCCGCGAGCGGGTGGTCTACGACGTGGTGACCACTCTGCAGTTCCCCGGCGAGGTCGGCTACCTGCGGCTTTCGCAGTTCACCGGCGGCACCCCGGCCGCGGTGCAGGCCGCGCTGCAGGAGCTACTAGGCAAGCACGTGCAGGCGCTGGTGGTCGATCTGCGCGGCAATCAGGGGGGCCTGTTCGACAAGGCCGTCGCGACCGCCGAGCTGTTTTTGAAGAAGGGCACCCCAATCGTCAAGCTGCGCCGCCGCAGCGAGGCGGTGCAGACCATCGCGGCGAGCCCCAAGGCGCCGCCGCCGACCCTCCCGATCGCGCTGCTCGTCGACAGCGGGACCGCTTCGGGCGGCGAGCTCCTGGCGGCGGCGCTGCACGAAGGCGCCGGGGCCCAGCTGTTCGGCCAGAAGACCTTCGGCAAGGGCAGCGTCCAGGAGGTCGAGGACCTGCCCAACCGCTACGGCATAAAATACACCGCCAGCCTGTTCCTTTTACCGAGCGGCGGTCCGCTGGAGGGGGTCGGGCTCACCCCCGATGTCGAGGTGACCCTGCCGGTCCCCGAAGGCTCAAGCTACGAGCGCCAGCTGGCGCGCGTGCAGCGCCAGCAGAACCCCGAGCAGCGCCTGGCCGCCGACGTACCGCTGCGCGCGGCGGTCAACGTCGTCCGGCTGCGTATCAAGTGAAGTGGGCAGATAAATCGAGAAAGGAACATCTCATGACCCAGAACCGCAGAGAGTTCATGGGCGCGCTGGGCGTCCTGGCCGCGACCACCGGTCTCAGCTCGACTCACGCCCATGCGGCGGCGGTCGCTGCCGACTTCATCACCGACCTGGCAAGCTACAACGCGGCGCCGCCCGCTGCCCCGGCAAAGCCGCCCGCCGGCTGCACGCCGCCGTGCTCGCAGCGAGCTAGTCGATTCCCAGCCAGTCGTCGCTGAGCGGCTTGGGATAACCGGGCTCGGGCTGGCGCGTCGCCAGGTCGTAGCGGACATACTCTGCGCCGCGGAAGAAGTACGCCTTGCCGTCCCGCCACAGGACCGCGCTGTCGACTCCGTCGGCCCAGTCCAGACCGGGAAACTCCTCGGCGGGCGGCCGGGGGTAGCCGGGGTCGGCGCGATCGGCGGCGAGGTCATAGCGGATGCACGCCCCGCCCTTGAAGAAGTACGCCTTGCCCTGGGTCCACGCCGCCGCCGCGTCCAGCCCATCGGGCCACACGCCGGGGAAGTGGCGCGCCGTGTACTTGGGATAACCGGAGTCGGCGCGGTCATCTGCGATGTCGTAGCGCACGTAGCCGTTGCCGCGGAAGAAGTAGGCCTTGCCGCGCGGCGACACCAGCACCGCGTCCACCTCCGGGTGCTCGGGGAACACTCCCTTCCAACCGGCTTCGATCGGGCGCGGGCTGCGCGGCTGCGGCGGACCTTCGGGCTGAAGATCGTAGCGGACATACTCGGCGCCCTTGAAGACGTAGGCGCGCTGGGGACTCCACAACACCACTGTGCGCTTGGCGACCGCGGGTCGCACCTGCAGCGACGCGAGCGCTACCGACTGGCTGGCGAACACCGCCCCCTGGGCGTCCTTGAGCTGCAGCCGCAGCTCCTCCGCGCGGCGATCCAGATCGATGTCGATCACTCCGTAGTTCTCGGCGACCTGCTCGCACAGCAGGTAGCGGTCAAAGAAGCGCGGGTCACCGCTGTCGGCCGGCCACAGCTGCTCATGCCAGGGCACATGGGCGAGCGGGCTGGTCGTCAGCTCCCACAGCTCGGGTCCGGTCTGGCCGCTTGTGCGCGGGCGGCCGCGGGCGTGCAGGATGTGGCCCAGGTGCGGATCGCCGCTGGCGAACACCACGCCGCGGATGTCCTCCGCTTCGATGAAGTCCAGGAGCTCATCCAGCTCGGCGCTGGCGTCGCGGCGCCAGCACTCCCAGTTGAAGTGGGGCAGCGCCGCGACCTCGGGCAGCACCTGCGAGCCGGAGAGCACCAGCTTCACCGCCGCGTCGCTCGCCCGCAGGCGCTCCTTCAGCCAGCCGAGCTGCGCCGCGCCGAGGATCTGGCGGCGCTCGCGCCGCTCGTAGCGCCCATCGGTCAGAAACAGCTCGACCGGGCCGCAGCGGACGGTCGAGAAGATGCCCGCCGCGGCGCCGGTCCCATAGCTGCGCTGCGCCCACATCCGCTTGAAGCAGCGCAGCGAGGTCGCCTTGTGGGCAAAGGTCCCATCGCTGTCGTTGGGTCCGTAGTCGTGATCGTCCCAGATCCCGAGCACCGGCACCGCCGCGAGCAGCGGCCGTAGGGAGTCGTGGTTGCGGTTGCGCAGGTGGGCCTGCATCATTCCCGCCTCGCTATTCCACTCACTTTCCTGCACGAAGTAGCAGTTGTCGCCGAGCATCAGGAGCAGCGTCGGGTCTTCGGCGGCGATGCGGGCGAAGATCGGCAGCTCCGGGGTCTTATAGTCCTTATAGCAGGAGCCGAGCGCCAGCTTGAGCCGCCGCGCGGTGGCCGGGAGGGCCGTGCGCAGGGGATAGCGCCGGGTCTGGCCGTGCGTGCTGACGAAGGAGTATTCATCGCCGCCGCCCGCGGTGAGCCCTTCGAGGTGAAACACCGTACACAGCCACTCGTCGGCGGCCGGCTGCGCGGTGAGCGTGCGCTCGCTCCCATCAGCCAGGTGCAGCTTCAGGGTGAGCTCGGACGTATCGCGCGCCTGCACCCACACATGGGCATCGGCAGGGCCGACCTCACCGAGCATCGGCCCGGCGAGCAGCGGTCCCTCCGAGTAGCTGTTGCGTCCGGCCAGGCCCGCTTCCGCGCGGGCGTGACTGGCCAGCTCGTCCCGATCGTTATCCCCCATGCTCAAGCCTCCCCCAAGGCTCGTGCCGCGGCGCTACTTTGGCGGGCCGGCGGGCACCACCTCGTGGCGGATCTGGTAGCCGCCGAGCAGCGTCCGGCAGCGCTCCTCCAGCGCCTTCTGATCCAGAGTGCCGCGATTTTTCACGATGATGCGCGCCAGCGTGCCGTGCTTGGGATGATCCACCACCTCGACCTGCGTCTTGACCCCGACCTCGGCGAGCTTGGCCAGCTGGCGGGTAAACACGAACCGCGCCGCTTCCCGCCGCAGCGCCGACTTGTGGATCTTGCCCACGGCGGTCAGCGGAATCCGCGGGACGAGGAAGATCTCGACCGGGATCGCGGCGCGCTCGGGAATATGCTGGCGGCAGAACGCCAGGAGCTCGGGGACGGCGAAGGTCTGGCCGGGCCGCGGCTGGACGAAGGCGACCGGCAGCTCGCCGGCGTGGGCATCGGGGCAGCCCACGGCCGCGGTCAGCGCCACCGCGGGATGACGGTTGAGGACCTGCTCGATCATCTCCGGATCGATGTTGTGGCCGCCGCGGATGATGAGATCCTTGGCCCGGCCGGTCAGCCACAGATACCCATCGCTGTCCAGCCGCCCGAGATCATTGGAGTCGAGCCAGCCGTCCGCAATCAGCATCTTGTGGTTGTTGCTCGGGTCGAGGTACCCGGCAAAGACCTGCGGGCCGCGCATCAGTATGTGTCCGATCTCTTCGGTCTCGCAGAAGCGGCGGATCTCTCCTGAGGGGCTCACCTCGGCGATCTTCAGCTCGAGGTAGGGCATGCGCAGACCGACCGAGCCGGAGCGGCACTCCCCGGCGATCGGATTGACGGTCGCAAAGCCGTGCACTTCGGTCATTCCGTAGCCCTGACAGACCGGCAGCTTGAAGCGCTCCTGGAACCGATTCCCGATCTCGACCGGCAGCGCTGCGGCGCCGGAGAAGCACAGCTTGATGTGCGAGCGGTCGTGCTGGTCGGCGGGCATGTCGAGCAGCACGGCCAGCGACGTCGGGACCCCGCCCACGATGGTCGCCCGGAACCGCTCGGCCAGCGCCCAGTGATTGCGCAGCACCGCCGGGTTGCGCAGGCCGTTGGGAGTCAGAAGGACGCTCGTCTGGCCGCAGTAGAGCCGGGTCAGGCCGAGGATGATCGCCCCCGCGATGTGAAAAAGCGGGAGGCCGGCGAGGACTATCTCGCTCTGGTCATCCGAGGTGGTGATCGCGTTGGTCCACGCAGTGAGCAGCAGTCCGCCGTGCGTGTGGCGAGCGAGCTTGGGCCGGCCCGTCGTGCCTCCGGTGTGAAACAGCGCCGCCACCGTGTCGTGCGTGGACGGCCGGCTGGCAATCAGGTACTCGGCCGGCTGTGCTGCCAGCGCACTCTCGAAGTCGATGATGCCAGGCGGCGGCGCGCCGGTGCCGCCGATGCGCAGCACCGCCTTGAGAGTCGGGCTGCCGCTGCGCAGCCCTTCGACTCGCGACCAGGTCTCGGGAGACAGCGGATCGCCGGCCGCCACCAGCACCGAAGTGGACGCTTCGCGCAGGATGCTGCGCAGGTGCGCCGGCTCAAGCATCGGATTCAGCGGGTTGGCGATCCCTGCCACCATCGCCCCGAACAGCGCGAAGAAAGCCTCTGGAACAAGCGGTATGAGCAGGCTGACTACATCCTGCGGACCGACACCCAGCGAGATGAACAGGTTGGCCGCCTGGGTCGTCTTGCGAACAAAGTCACGATACGTCACATCGCGCGGCACTTCTGTCGGGTCGCCGGTCATTAGGGATCTGAAAGCCAGGCGATCGGGAATGCGATTGGCCACCTTCTGCAAGCGCTCATAGACGTTCTGCTCGGTCAGCCGCTCCCGGATCGGAGTCTTTTCGAGCTCGACAACGTCGGCGAGGGTGCGAATCGGCATCTCCAGGGACCTCCTTTTGGCCTCTACTATGCTGCGAAACCACTTCTCGTCGCAATGACCTTGCTGCGCAAACCCGTCGAAACGGGCGCGCGCCCTGGCTGCCGCTGCCGTGAGCCGCCCTGAACCGCCACGATCCGCCCTGAACCGCCACGATCCGCCCTGAATCGCCACGATCCGCCCTGAACCGCCACGATCCGCCCTGAGCCGCCACGATCCGATCACCGGTCACCGGCCGAGGTCCCAGCGTAGGTCGGCCGCGTACCCGCACCTACTGCTTCAAGCAGTGCCAGTAGCCGAGTCAGGTCCAGGTTTTGCAGTATTTAGCTTATTGTTCGGTTATCAAGACTTTGGTCGCACAACATTGGTTCCAAGCGCGGCGAGCATAGGCTAAAGTAGCCTGAGATTATCATGCCCGGAATCAGCTACCCAGCCGCTGCGCAGAGCTTATTGCCCCGGGGCACTTAGCAGCAGACAGGAGCCGTCGTCGTGCCAGCTCTTTTTGGATATCGTAAATGAGCCATATACCGCAGCCGGGAACCATCGTCGACCGTGGGTACCGCTTACAGGAGCAGCTCGGCGAAGGCGGCATGGGTGCGGTCTACCGCGCCGTCCACCTTATCACCGGCGAACCGGTCGCGCTGAAGCTCATCTCCAAGCGGCTGCTGCTCGATACTCAGGAGTTCATCGAGGAGAGCGCCGATCTGCACGAGCGACTGACCCTGGCGCGTGAGTTTCAGACGCTGGCCTCGCTGCACCATCCCAACGTCATCCGGGTGCTCAGCTATGGGTTCGACGAGAAGCTGGACTCCTATTTCACAATGGAGATCCTCGCTTCCGCCAAGACGATCCTGGAGGCGGGGCGCGAGCAGTCCGAAGAGGGCAAGGTGCGGCTCATCGCCCAGCTCCTGCGGGCGCTCACCTACATCCATCGCCGCGGCGTCATCCACCGCGACATCAAGCCGGGCAACGTGCTGGTGGTCGGCGGCGAGGTGAAGCTGCTCGACTTCGGCATCGCCACCAACTCGGCCGGCACCTCGGAGCTCGCCGGCACGCTCGACTACATGGCTCCCGAGCTGCTCCTGGGAGCGCCGCCGAGCGACCAGTCCGATCTCTACGCGGTCGGAGTCATCTTCCATCAGCTCCTCACCGGGCAGTTCCCGCACAAGCGGGAGAGCATGACCTCGCTGCTCAACGGAATGCTTGGTGAGGATGCGGACAATACGCTCGGCTCCGACGCCGCGGCGCTGCTGGAGCCGCTCTCCACGGGGAACCCGCTGACCAGTGAGAACCTGGCGCTGTCGCCCGCTCAGATGCGGGTGTCCGGCGGCGCGCTCGAGCGCACCGACAACGAGCATACCCAGCGCGTGCTGGCGGACCAGCTGCAAGACGCCCTGGCTCACCAGAGCGCGATGAACCAGGCGGCGGCGGAGATATCTGGGCCGCTCGGTGACATCGTCCGTAAGCTGCTCAACCGCAATCCCGAGGACCGCTACAAGAGCGCCAGCGCGGTGCTCCGGGAGCTCGCCGCCAGCGTCACCGGTGAGCTGCCGGTAGAGACCGCGGCGACCCGCGAGAGCTTCCTCCAGGCGAGCGTCCTTGTCGGCCGCGAGGTAGAGCTGGCCGAGCTGGCGCAGGCCCTGAAGCAGATCGGCTCCCGAGCCGGCGCCGCCTACCTGCTGGGCGGCGAGAGCGGGGTGGGCAAGTCGCGCCTCATCTCCGAGCTGCGCACCCTGGCTCTGGTGCACGGCTGCTGGGTCGCCGATGGCCAGAGCGTCTCCGATGGCGGCTTCCTCTACCAGGAGTGGATGCCGCTGCTGCGCGCCCTCTGCTTCCAGGTCGACATCTCGGACGCCGAGGCTTCGATATTCAAAGACCTGGTTCCCAACATCGAGACCCTGCTTGGGCGGGCGATTCCCAGTCCGCCTCCGATCAAGCCGGAGGCTTCTCTGGCGCGCCTGGCCAGCACGATCATCGGCCTGCTCAAGCGCCTGACCAAGCCGCTGCTGCTGATCCTGGAGGACCTGCACTGGGGGCGCAGCGAGAGCCTCGCCCTGCTCGCCCGGGTCGCCGAGGCCGCCGTGGAGCTGCCGCTGCTCATCATCGGCACCTACCGCTCCGATGAGAGCCCGAACCTGCCCAAGACCCTGCCGAGCTTCCGGCCGATGCAGCTGCAGCGGCTGCAGCGGCGGGACATCGCGCAGCTCAGCGAGTCCATGCTCGGTCCGATCGGTCAGCGGCCGCAGCTCGTCGACTATCTGGTCCGCCAGACCGAAGGGAATGTCTTCTTCGCGGTCGAGATCGTACGCGCGCTGGCCGAGAACGCCGGCGAGCTGGAGGGAATCGGCCGCGGCGAGCTGCCCGAGAACGTCCTCACCGTAGGCATCGGCCAGATCATCGAGCGCCGCGTCGATCACGTCTCGGCTCACTACCGGCCGCTCCTGGAGTTTTCCGCGACGCTCGGGCGCACGCTCGATCTGGCGGCGCTGGTGCATGTGTTTCCCAACATGCCGCTGCGCGACTTCCTGCTTGAGTGCAGCAACGTCGCCGTACTGGAGAGCCAGGGCAGCGACTGGCGGTTCGCCCATGACAAGCTGCGCGAGAGCATCCTGCAGCGGCTCGACCCGAGCCGGCGCGCCCAGCTCCACCTGCTGGCCGCTGAGACGCTGGAGAGCATGTACTCGGGCAAGGCGCGCGAGTCCTTCGCTGCCGCGCTCGGCCATCACTATCGTCAGGCGCGCGTGCTCGACAAGGCCCTTCAGTACTATCTGCAGGCCGGCGACAGCGCGACCAAGATCTACGCCTACGAGCAGGCGCGCATCTCCTACGCCGCCTGTCTGGAGCTCCTGGCCCAGCTGCCCGAGACCACCGAGTATCGCCGGCTGCGCGCTGACGTGCTCACCAAGCAGGTGCAGAGCTCCCTGACCGCGACCGCGCCCGAGGTGAATCAGCAGCGGATCGCCCAGGCGCGCGAGCTCGTGGAGTCGATGCAGACTGGCGGCATCGCGGTCGCCGAAGATCGGCGGCGGTTGGCGCGGCTGGACTATTACTGCGCCCGGCTGCACAATTACGCGGGCCAGACGGGCCAGGCGATTCCGCTGTTCCGCCGCGTGCTGCCGGTCGCGCACGAGTTCAAGGATCAGGAGCTCATCCTGGTGCCCTCGGTGTTCCTGGGAATGATCCTGTCGGTGCAAGGGCAGGTGGCCAAGGCCAAGGCCCTGCTGGAGCCGGCACTTTCGCCGATGGAGCAGCTGTTCGGCAAGGACATGGACACCCTGCGCGCCTACCTGTACCTGTCCATCGTCATGGGAATGGGGGGACGGCAAAAGACCGCCAGCAACCTCATCGAGCATGTAAGGCCGTGGGTCGCCGAGATCCAGCAGTCCGTTTATACCGGAATGTTCCATATGCTCTCCGGCTTCGCCATGCTCATGGCCGGAGACTGGCCGGCGGCGATCAAGTTCACCGAGCGCTCGATTGCCCTGGGCAGCGAGACCAAAGAGCCGCTCATGCAGTACCTGTCCTGGGATACCAACGCGGCGGCGCACAACCAGCTCGGCAATCAGGAGACCGCGCTGGCGGGTCGGGCGCGGGCGCTGGAGATTCGCCGCTCCCATGGCGGGGGACTCCTCAAGGACTGGTTCGATGTGGTCGAAGCCGAGAGCTACCTCAAGCTCGGCCGCGTCGAGGAGGCGATCGAGCAGGCCAAGAAGGTTGCGGCCGCCTCGCGACCCACCGGCAACATGGTCTCCCTGACCGTGGCCGAGCGGGTCATCGGCGTGGGTCTGGCCCGGCTGGAGGCCGAGCCCGCCACGGTCGACAACCACCTGCGGGAGAGCCTGGCCCTGGCCAGCGGCAACGGCCTGCTCATCGAGAACGTGCGCACCGAGCTGGCCTACGCCGAGGTCGCGCGGGAGAGCGGAAATCCGGCCGCTGCCGCGGCCCACTTCCAGAGCGCCAAGGCGCTCCTGACAGAAGAGATGGGAGAGTACCCGCGCGCCGAGTTCCTCCAAGCCATCGAGCCCGGTTTACAGGTGACAGCGACCGCAGAAGGTACAGCCGCTCCCAGGTCCTAAGCGCCTCGTGCGCGCTGGCAGGCGATGATGAAAACCCAATACCACCGCGTGCTGGGTAGCTCCCGCGCGTCTGGGTGCTCGGCCGCTCGCGCCCTTGGCCGGGTGTCCTGCCAGCTCGCTTGAGCCTTGCGCCCAGTCGCCCTCAGCGCCGCCTCGCCGTTCCTTTTACTGCCTCCTGCCAGCTCCTCGGACAACAAGAGGCGTACTCCCTGCGTCCGACCGACAACGTAGGCGCCACGAAGCCAGCGCGCTGCCGTCGCAGCAAAGTTCCGCACCGCCCAGCGGCAAAAAGGATACAAGCAAATGCCTCTCCGTAGCCTCTCTTCCTCGGGTGCTCCCAGCGCTGAAGCGATCGTGTTCTGGTTCAAGACCTACCTGGGACAGGTCCTACGGATCTCACCGGCGCAGGTTGGCGACAACGAGCGGTTCCGCAGTCTGGGCCTTGATTCCCTGGGCGCCGGCGCCATGCTGGCCGAGCTCAGCGCGCAGCTCGGCCGCCCGCTGTCGCCGACGCTGGCCTGGGAGTTTCCGACCATCAGTCGGCTCGCCCTGCACCTGGCCGGGCAGACCCCGGAGCAGCAGGCGCCGCGGCAGGCCGAGAAGGTCGCGAGCAGCGAGCCAATCGCGGTGGTCGGCCTGGCCTGTCGCTTCCCGGGGGCTCCCAATCCGCCGGCCTTCTGGCGGCTCTTGTGCGGTGGAGTGGACGCCATCAGTGAGGTTCCGCCCGCGCGCTGGGACGTGGCGGCGCTGTTCGATCCGGACCTCGAAGCTCCGGGCAAGATGTCGACCCGCTGGGGCGGCTTTCTGGAAGACGTGGCGGGCTTTGATGCGGCGTTCTTCGGAATCTCACCGCGCGAGGCGGCGCAGATCGATCCCCAGCAGCGCCTGATGCTCGAGCTGTCGTGGGAGGCGCTGGAAGACGCCGGCCTGATTCCGGCCGCGCTGCAGGGCACCCGCACCAGCGTGTTCTTCGGCGCGATGTGGATGGACTACAGCCGCCTGCCCGGCGCGGCGCCCGAGCTTACGGTGCAGCACACGGCGACCGGACAGGATCTGAGCATCATTGCGGCGCGGGTGTCCTACTGCCTGGGACTTCTGGGACCGAGCATCGCCATCAACACCGCTTGCTCGTCCTCCCTGGTGGCGCTGCACCTGGCGCGGCAGAGCCTCCTGCGCGGCGAGTCCCGGCTGGCCCTGGCCGGCGGGGTGAACTTGATCCTGACGCCCGCCAGCACGATTGCAATGTCCAAGTTCGGCGCCATGGCGCCCGATGGGCGGTCCAAGGCTTTCGATGCGCGCGCCAACGGATATGTCCGCGGTGAGGGCGGCGGGGTGGTCGCGCTGAAGCGCCTCTCGGCGGCTCTGGCCGACGGCGACCGCATCTACTGCGTCCTGGCCGGCTCGGCGGTCAACAACGACGGATTCAGCAACGGACTGACGGCGCCCAGCCCGCAGGCCCAGGAGGCCGTGCTGGTCGAGGCGTGCGCCGACGCGCGGATCACCCCCGCCCGGGTCCAGTACGTCGAGGCCCACGGGACGGGCACGGCGCTCGGCGATCCGATCGAGGTCGGCGCCCTGGGCAAGGTGTTCGCGCCGGGTCGCGAGAGGGCGCTGCGCATCGGCTCGGTCAAGACCAACATCGGCCACCTGGAGGCGGCGGCCGGCATCGCTGGCCTCATCAAGGTCGCGCTGGCCATGCACCATCGCCGCCTGCCCCCGAGCATCCACTATCAGAAGCCCAACCCCTACATTCCCTTTGCCGACCTCCGGATTCGCGTCCAGACAGCCCTGGAGCCGTGGGAAGCCGAGGGCGGGCGGCGCATCGCCGGGGTGAGCTCGTTCGGGTTTGGCGGCACCAACAGCCACGTGGTCGTGGAGTCCGTGGAGCCGGCAAGAGGCGAGCTACTTTTTCTGAGCGCCGCGACCCCTGAGGCGCTCAAGGCCCGCGCGGCGGCGCTTGCGGAGATGCTGCCGGCCGCGAGCAGTCCGGACGGGCTGGCCGGTGAGCCGGGGGACGGCCCCTGCCGGCTGGCGCTGCCCTATTCCTCCGCAGCCGAGCTGGCGGCGCAGCTGCGGTCCTTTGTCAGCGGAGAGGAGACCCCGCGCCTTCTGGTCGGGGAGGCGGCGGCCGGGCGCCCCAAGGTCGCCCTGGTGTTCGGCGGTCACGGCTCGCAGTGGCTCGGCATGGGCCGCGCCCTGCTGCTGCACGAGCCGAGCGCGCGCACCCTGCTCGGGCGCTGCGATCGGGCGCTGCGCGAGCACGTGGGCTGGTCGCTCATCGAGCGCCTGCAGCACGGTGAGGCCGCCCTGCTGGAGCAGGCGGACTATGTCCAGCCCGCGATCTTCGCGCTCCAGATTGCCCTCGCCGAGGTCCTTCGCGAGCGCGGCCTCCAGTTCGACGCGGTGGTCGGGCAGAGCCTGGGCGAGATCGCCGCCGCCTACGTGGCCGGCGTGCTTACCCTGGCCGATGCGGTGCGGATCGTCTGCGTCCGCAGCCAGCTTGTAAGCCAGAGTCCCGGCGGTCGCATGGCGGTGGTCGGCCTGCCCCTGGCCGCTGCCCAGGCGGCCCTCGCCAACTATGCGGGCCAGCTGGTGGTGGCGGTGGTGAGCAGCCCGGAGAGCACGGTCATCGCCGGCCAGGCCGAGGCCATGGCCGCGCTGCAGACTGCGCTCAGGCAGCGCGGCGTCAAGGTCCACCCGGTGCAGGTAAACTACGCCTCGCACTCCCCGCAGATGGACGCGCTCCTGCCCGAGCTGCGGCGTCGGCTGGCCGGCATTGCGCCGCGGCCGGGCACGACGATGTTCATCTCGACCTGCACCGGCCAGGCCATGGCGGGAGCATCCCTGGACGCCGAGTACTGGACCCAGAGCCTGCGCCAGCCCGTCCTGTTCCTCCCGGCGGTCGAGCAGCTTGCCGCGGCGGGCTTCACCCTGCTTTTGGAAGCCGACCCGCACCCGATCCTGGCGCAGTCGCTCAAGCGCTGTCTGCCTTCGGCGGTGGCGCCCGGGAACATCATCGCCTGCGCGGGGCGCAATGAGCCCGAGCCGCCGACCCTGCGCGAGGCACTCGGCCGCCTGTTCGTGCGCGGGGTCGCGCTGCGGTCGCCGCCGGCCGCCACCGCGCAGCTTGTGGTGCTCTCCGCCAAGACGCAAGAGGCGCTGCGCGCCCAGGCCGGGCAGCTGGCGGAGCACCTGGCGCAGCACGAAGAACAGGACCTCGGCGACCTCGCCTACACGCTGGCCACCGGCAGAGAGCCGATGCCCGTCCGGCTGGCCGTGGTCGCCGCGACGCGCTCGCGGCTGCGGGAAGAGCTGGCGGCCGCGACGCGCGGGGCGGCGCGGCCGGCGGCCGGGCCCGGCGGGATCGCCTATGGCCGCGGCAAGCTGGGCTGGATCTTCACCGGGCAGGGCGCGCAGCGGCTGGGAATGGGGAGGGAGCTTTATCAGCAATGGGAGGTGTTCCGCCGGGAGCTCGACCGGGTGTGCGCGGTGCTGGACGCGGAGCTCGGGGAGCCGCTGAAGGAGGTGATGTGGGGCGCGGCGGGCAGCGAGCAGCGGCTGGAGCAGACGATGTACACCCAGGCGGCGACGTTCGCCCTGGAGTGGGCGCTGGCGGAGCAGTGGCGGGCCTGGGGCGTGAAGCCCGAGGTGGTGATGGGACACTCGGTAGGAGAGCTCGCCGCGGCGTGCGTAGCGGGAGTGATGGCGGTGGAGGACGGGGCAAAGATGGTGGCGGCGCGCGGGCGGCTGATGCAGGCGCTGCCCACCGGCGGCGCCATGGTTGCCATCGAGGCCGCGGAGGCCGCGGTTGTTGAGGTCGTGCAGGCGACCGCGGGCCGGGTCGAGCTCGCGGCGGTCAATGGTCCGCGCTCGGTGGTGATTGCCGGAGACGAGCCGGCGGTGTTGGCGGTCGCCGCGCAGCTCGCGGCGGGCGGCGTGCGCAGCCAGAGACTGCGCGTCTCGCACGCCTTCCATAGCGCGCGCATGGAGCCGATGCTGGAGCCGTTTCGGCAGGCGGTGGCCGCGCTGAGCTACCGCCCGCCGCGCCTCCCGCTCGTGTCGAGCGTCACCGGCGAGCTGGCCGGTAGCGAGCTCGCGACGCCGGAGTACTGGGCGGCGCAGGCGCGCGCCCCCGTACGCTTCGCCGCTGCAGTGCGGCAGCTGCAGCGGCTGGGCGTCAGCCGCTTCCTGGAGCTCGGGCCGCAGGCGGCGCTGCTCGGGCTCATCGGCGCCGATGAGGCGGGGCAGGAGCCGCTGCGCTGGGCGGCGCTGCGCCGCGGGCGGCCCGAGACCGAGGCGATGCTGGAAGCCCTCGCCGGGTGGTATGTCGCCACCGGGGAAGTGGACTGGCAGGGCGTCTTTCCCCGCGGTGGCCGGCGGCTCGAGCTGCCCACCTACCCGTGGCAGCGGCGGCGCTACTGGCTGCCCAGCGGTCCCGCCGGCCAGGGGCACGGCGGCAGCGACCTGTTGCACCCGCTGCTCGGCGCGCCTACCCACCTGGCCGAGTCGCAGGCAGAGGTGTTCACGGCCCGGCTGTCCCTGCAGAGCCACCCGTGGCTCGCCGATCACCGGGTGTTTCAGTCGGTGGTCTTTCCCGCCACCGGCTTCCTCGAGCTGGCCCTCAGCGCCGGCGTGCAGGTCGGGCTGCCGCGGGTGGAAGAGCTGACGCTGGTCTCGGCGCTGCTCGTGCCCGAGTCGGCTGGCGCGGCGGTGGAGCTGCAGCTGTTCCTGCACGCCGAAGATGCCGAAGGACGGCGGGCGCTCTCGATCCACAGCCGGGCGGTCGCCGGCGCTCCCGAGGCGCCGTGGCTGCTCCATGCCCAGGGCACGCTCGGCAAGCCGCGGCGGTGCGAGCCGCCCGCGCAGAAAGCCCAGCCCGATACCCGTCCGGCGACGGCGGCGGCGGTCGAGCGGTCTGGGGCCTATGCGCGCCTCGCCGCCGGCGGCCTTGAGTATGGCCCGGTGTTTCAAGGACTGCAGGAGGTCTGGCAGCAGGGCTCCACGACCTGGGCGCGGGTGCGGCTGCCGAGCTTTGTGGACGCCCAGCCGTATGAGCTGCACCCGGCGCTCCTCGATGGGGCGCTGCAGGCGCTGTGCCTGGCGCAGGTGCCGCGAGCCGCCGGCCAGGTCTGGCTGCCCATGGAGTGGAAAGAGGTCGAGCTGTGGGCGCGCGGGGCGACCGAGCTGCGGGCCCGCCTGGAAGACAGCGGGGCCGCGGACGAAGCAGAGCTCAGGGTCGCCCTGGAAGCCGCGGATGCGGCCGGCGTGCCCGTGCTGAAGGTCGGGGAGCTGCGGCTGCGCGCGGCGACCCTGAAAAGCTGCGGGCGGGCCAGAAGCTGCCACTGGCGAACCTGTACCGGGTGAAATGGACCGCCGTATCGACAGCTGGGGAGCAGGTGGCCCCGGCAGCGGCCGCGGTGCTCGGACTCACCGCCGCGGGTACGCTGCACGAGCGGCTGGGCGTCCCCCGCTACGCCGACCTCGATGAGCTCTGCCAGCGCATCGGCGAGGGGACCGCAGAGACGCTGCAGGTGCTGGTGGACGCGACGGGCCGACCGGCCCTGGCGGCGAACCGGGAGCTGGAGCTGGGCCCGGCCTCCCATTACACGACGCAGGCGGGGCTGGCACTCCTGCAGCGCTGGCTGAAAGCGGACCTCGCGGGCCGCTGCGAGCTCGTGTGGGTGACCCAAGGCGCAGTGGCGGCGGGCCCTGAAGATGGGGTGCAGGGCCTGTGGCAGGCCGGGCTCTGGGGCCTGCTGCGGAGCGCGCGCAGTGAGCATCCGGGCGCCGCGCTGCGCCTCATCGACCTGGAAGAAGGGAGCGCCCGCGAGACGGTGGCCGCGGCGCTGGCGGTCCGCGGGGAGCCCGAGCTGGCGGTCCGCGGCGGCGCCGTGTTGGCGCCCCGCCTCGTCGCGGCGCAGCCTGGCGGGGCGGCGCTCTCGCTGTCGTCGGGCACCGTGCTCATTAGCGGCGGCACCGGCGAGCTGGGGCGGCAGGTGGCCACGCACCTGGTCCGGGCGCACGCGGCGCGAAGCCTGCTCTTGCTGGCGCGAAAGGGGGACCAGGAGGAGCTCGCGCCGCTGCGCGCGGAGCTGCATGCGCTCGGCGCGCAGGTGACCATCGCGGCGTGCGATGTCGGCAGCCGCCAGGAGCTCGCCGTGCAGCTGCAGCAGCTGCCGGCGACCGCGCCGCTGTGCGCGGTGTTCCACTGCGCCGGCGTGCTCGCCGACGGACCCGTGGAGTCCCTCAGCCGCGAGAGCCTGGAGCGCGTCCTTTACGCCAAGGTGGACGGGGCGGCGCACCTGGACGAGCTCACCGCGGCGCTGCCGCTGCAGGCGTTCGTGCTTTTCTCATCGGCGGCGGGGATCCTCGGCACTTCCGGACAGGCCAACTATGCGGCGGCCAACACCTGGCTCGACGCGCTGGCGGCGCGCCGGCGGGCGCAGGGCCGGGTCGGTCAGAGCCTGGCCTGGGGGCTGTGGCAGTCCACCGGCGAAGGGATGGCGAGCCGGCTGCGCGGCGCGGATCTGCAGCGGCTCAAGCGGCAAGGGATCGGCGCCCTGAGCGCTCCCGAGGCGCTGCGGCTGTTGACGGCGGCGACCGGGACCGCGGAGGCGACCCTGGTTCCGCTGCAGCTGCAGCTGGAGGCTCCAAGTGCCGCGGCCCCAGAGGTCCCGGCGCTGCTGCGCAGCCTCATCCGCGGCCGTCCGGCCAGACCTGCCGGGGCGGCGCCCGCCGAGGGGGCAGGGTCGCTCGGCAGCCAGCTGGCCGGCCTGGCGGCGCCGGAGCGCGAAGCGCTGCTGGGCGAGCTCGTGAAGGCCGAGGCGGCGGCGGTGCTGGGACTCAGTGAAACCGCGGCGATAAGCGCCGAGAAGCCGCTCAAGGAGCTGGGCCTGGACTCGCTGATGGCGGTGGAGCTACGAAACCGCCTGGCGGCGCGGACGCAGACGGCGCTGCCGGCGACGCTGGTCTTTGATTATCCGTCCCCCCAGAAGCTGGCGGCGCTGCTGCGCGAGCTGACCACGACCAGTCCCGCCCTCTCGCAAGCCGCGGCGCGCCCGGCCGCCCGCCCAGCCACGCCGCCTGCTCCCACCGACGAGCCGATCGCCATCGTTGCCATGGCCTGCCGGCTGCCCGGCGGCGTCAGCGACCCGGAACAGTTCTGGCAGGTCCTGCGCGAAGGCCGCGACCTGATCACTCCCTTCCCCGCCGAGCGCTGGGACCGCGAGGCGCTTTATGACCCCGACCCCGACGCCCGCGGCAAGAGCTACTGCCAGCACGGCGGCTTCGTCCCCGCCATCGACCAGTTCGAGCCCGGCTTCTTCGGCATCTCGACTCGCGAGGCGCAGTGGATGGACCCGCAGCAGCGGCTGCTCCTGGAGACCGCCTGGGAGGCGCTGGAGCGCGCCGGTCTGGCGCCGGCCTCCCTGGAGGGGACCAGCACCGGCGTGTTCATCGGGCAGATGGGCGCGGACTACGGCGGCCTGACGCTGACGCAGCCGGGCGAGCTCGAAGGCTACGCGACTACCGGCGCGGCCCCGTCGGTCACCTCGGGACGGCTGGCCTACGTGCTGGGGCTGCAGGGGCCGGCGCTGACCGTGGATACCGCGTGCTCGTCGTCGCTGGTGGCGGTGCACCTGGCGTGTCAGGCGCTGCGCCGCGGCGAGTGCACGCTGGCCCTTGCCGGCGGGGTGACGGTGATGACGACCCCGACGACGTTCATCGAGTTCTGCCGGCTGCGCGCCGTGGCGCCGGATGGCCGGTGCAAGAGCTTCTCCGCCGCGGCGGACGGGGTGGGCTGGTCCGAAGGGTGCGGGGTGCTGCTGCTCAAGCGGCTGACCGACGCGCAGCGGGACGGCGATCGGGTCCTTGCGCTCATCCGCAGCAGCGCCGTCAACCAGGACGGCAAGAGCCAGGGCCTGACCGCCCCCAACGGACCCGCGCAGGAGCGAGTGATCCGGCGGGCGCTGCACGACGCCGGGCTCACGCCGGACGATCTGGACGCGGTGGAGGCGCACGGCACCGGCACCCGGCTCGGCGATCCGATTGAGGCCGGCGCCTTGACCGCGGTGTTCGCGCCGGGACGGCGGCAGCCGCTGCACCTGGGCTCGGCCAAGGCCAACCTGGGGCATACGCAGGCCGCCGCCGGGGTGGTCGGGATGATGAAGGTGGTGCTGGCGCTGCAGCAGCAAGAGCTGCCCCGCACCCTGCACGCGCACCCCCCGAGCCCGCACATCGGCTGGCAGGGCAGCGGGCTTGCGCTGCTGCAGGAGGCGCAGCCGTGGCCGCGCGGCAAGCGGATCCGGCGCGCCGGGGTGAGCTCGTTCGGCATCAGCGGCACCAACGCGCACGTGATCCTGGAAGAGGCCCCGGCCCTGCAGTCCGCGCCGCCCGCGACCGCGCCGCGGTCCGGCTGGCTGCCGGTGGTCCTGTCGGCCAAGAGCGAGCCGGCGGTGCGCGCCCAGGCCGCGCGACTGGCCGCGTACCTGGACCGGCAGGAAGCGCCGCCGCTCGCCGACGTCGCCTACACGCTGGCCACCGGTCGCCAGACGCTGGAGCACCGCCTGGTGGTGGTCACGCAGAGCAGCACCCGGCTGCGCGAAGAGCTGGCAGCTGTGGCGCGCGGCGAGGAGCGGCCGGCAGCGGTGCTGGCCCGAGTCGAGGAGGGCCGAGGCAAGCTGGCCTGGCTGTTCACCGGCCAGGGAGCGCAGCGGGTAGGAATGGGGCGGGAGCTTTATCAGGACTGGGAGGTGTTCCGCCGGGAGCTCGACCGGGTGTGCGCGGCGCTTGATGAGGAGCTCGGGCGGCCGCTGCGCGAGGTGATGTGGGCCGCGCCGGAGAGCGCCGCGGGACGGCTGCTCGATCAGACGATGTACACCCAGGCGGCGACGTTCGCCCTGGAGTGGGCGCTGGCGGAGCAGTGGCGGGCCTGGGGCGTGAAGCCCGAGGTGGTGATGGGACACTCGGTAGGAGAGCTCGCCGCGGCGTGCGTAGCGGGAGTGATGGCGGTGGAGGACGGGGCAAAGATGGTGGCGGCGCGCGGGCGGCTGATGCAGGCGCTGCCGGGCGGTGGCGCCATGGTCGCGGTGGAGGCCGAAGAGAGCGAGGTCGCCGCTGCGGTCCTGCCCTACCAGCACAGCGTCTCGGTGGCGGCGGTCAACGCGCCGCGCTCGGTGGTGATCTCCGGCGGTGAGACCGAGGTCGCAAGCCTCGCCAGCGGCTTTACCGCGCGCGGCGTCCGCACCACCCGGCTGATCGTCTCGCACGCCTTCCACTCGCCGCGGATGGAGCCGATGCTGGAGGGGTTCAGGCGGCTGGCCGAGACGCTGCCCTATCGCCAGCCGACGACGCCGATTCTGTCCACGGTAAGCGGCGCGCTGGCTGGAGAAGAAATGTCTACCGCCGCCTACTGGGTCCGGCAGGTGCGCGCCGCGGTGCGCTTTGCCGACGGCGTGCGCGCCCTCCAGGCGCTGGGCGTGACCACGTTCCTGGAGCTCGGTCCAAAGGGTACGCTGCTGGCGCTGGTGCCGGCGTGCGTCAGCGGTCCGCCGCCGACCCTGCTGGCCTCCCTGAAAGCGGGTCGGCCCGAGTCGCAGGGGATGCTGGATTCGCTGGCGGGCCACCATGCGCGCGGGGGCGCGGTGGACTGGAGCCGCGTATTTCCGGGCCGCCGGCAGAAGCTTGAGCTGCCGACCTACCCCTGGCAGCGGCAGCGCTGCTGGGTCGAGCAGCGGCAGCCCAGGCCCGCGACGGCTGCTCCCGAGGAAGCGGCGGTCGCCGAGCTGCTCCGCCGTCTTGAGCAGCAGCCTTCGCTGTCCGGTGCGGCGCGCGCCGCCCTGCCCGAGCTGCGTGCCGCCCTGGCTGCGCAGCGCGCGGCGGACGCCTATGACGCGCAGGCCAGCCGCCTCTTCTATTCACTGGTCTGGCGACCGCTGACCGCGGCGGAGGCTCGCCCGGCGTCGGGGGAGCTGTGGGCCGTCCTGGCCGCCGCGCCGCTGGCCGCGCCGCTCATCCACGCACTTGCGCGCGCCGGCGCGCGGGCCGTTGCGCTAGCGAACACGGAGGCTCTGCGCGCGGAGCTGGCGGAGGGAACGAGGCTCGATGGCCTGGTCTGCGCGGCGGGGCTTGAGCCCGACGGCCAGCGCGCGGTGCTCGCCGTCCTGCGGCTCCTTGCGGGCGCCGGCCGAGGGGCGCCGCGCTGCTGGCTGCTCACCCGCGGCGCGGTGGGGACCCGCGTAAAGGACCCGCCTGGAGCTGCCGAGCAGGCGGTGATCTGGGGCCTGGGGCGCTCCTTTGCCCTGGAGCACCCGCGCGCCTGGGGCGGCCTCCTCGACCTCCCGCCGGAGCAGCTGGACACCGCCGCCGCCGAGCAGGTAGTGGCGCTTCTGACCGGCCTCCCCGGCGAGGATCAGCTGGCCCTGCGCGACGGTCAGGTACTGGCGGCGCGGCTGGTCGGAGCGAGCCCGTCCGCCTCGCTCCCCCGCTGGACTCCGCAAGGGACGGTGCTGGTGACCGGGGGCCTGGGCGGCCTCGGGCTGCACGTGGCGCGCTGGCTGGTCGACAAGGGGGCGCGGCAGCTCGTCCTGGTCGGCCGCGACCTGGACGCGGTAGTACCCCTTCTTGCGGT
>DAOMZC010000004.1:36469-36601 GCA_035437965.1 Pseudomonadota bacterium | reverse complement strand
GCCGGGTCCTACATCAGGCGACGCGTACCTTCTGAATCGGGCCGAATCGGGCCGAATCTAAAAAGAGGTTGATAAGATGCTAGTATATTTTGGCCCTAGGCGGTATCCTAGGGCGTAGCTCGTTGTCGCTTG
>DAOMZC010000004.1:0-36369 GCA_035437965.1 Pseudomonadota bacterium | reverse complement strand
ATCTTGTTTGATCTTGTTTGATCTTGTTTGATCTTGTTTGATCTTGTTTGATCTTGTTTGATCTTTAGGGGGGCCTCACGCGAGCTCGCCGTCATGAACATCACCGCGCAAGAATTTTTCAAAGCTGGTGAACTGCCGGAAGACTGCGCGCTCAGCGAAGGCGAGCTGAGAACGGTCTTTTGGAAGTATCGCGAGCTGCAGCAGGCGTTCGAGCGTCAGCAGATCTTCTGGAAGTCGGCAAACGGAGCGATTGCCGAGGCTTACAAGAAGCTGGCGACCGTGCAAGGGGCGCTGCAGTCCTCGCGGGAGCAGCTGCGCGAGGTCAACGAGCGGCTTGAAGAAAAGGTCGGCCAGCGGACCGCGGCGCTCGATGAGGCGCGCGAGTTCGCCGAGAGCATCGTCGCCAGCATGTCCGATGCGCTGGTGATGACCGACCAGGGCGGCGTGATCACGCGGGTCAACCGCTCCGCCCTGCGGCTGCTCGGCTACGACGAGGCCGAGCTTGTCGGACGGCCGCTGAGCGCGCTCCTCGCCATTCAGGAAGGGGACGAGAGCGCGCTGCCGGCGCACTGGCGCGAGGCCCTGCTGCGCGATGAAGTGATAAAGAACCTGGAGGCCAGCTACCTCACCAAGCAGGGCGGCGCGGTTCCGGTCCTGTTCAGCGCCGCCAAGGTGAAGAGCGCCCGCGATGAGCTGCTCGGCATCGTCTGCGTGGCCAAGGACGTGACCGAGCGGCGGCAGGCCGAGAAAGAGCTGCGGGCGCAGCTGCAGCGAATCCGGCAGCAGCAGGAGACCATCAGCGTACTGTTTACGCCGATCATCCAGCTGTGGCGGCGCGTCCTCGCCTTACCGATCGTCGGTGAGATCGATAACGGCCGCGCGGTCGAGATGATGGAGCGGCTGCTGGCGGCGGTGGTCGAGACCCGCTGCGAGTTCGTCATCCTGGACGTGACCGGCCTTAAGAACGTCGATGCGCTGACGACCGAGCACCTGCTGAAGATCAACCGCGCGGCACGTCTTCTCGGGGCGCGCTGCCTGGTCTCGGGAATCTCGCCGCTGATCGCCCGCACCCTGGTCGAGCTGGGCGGCGACAGCGCCTCGCTGACCTCCTTTAGGACGCTGGAGGCGGCGCTGCGCCACGCGCTGCTGCGGCTGGGCGAGCTTCCGGGGGACTCCGAGACGTGAACCCGAGCGCCTCTTGTCGTCCGGGGCGCTCGACGATGGATGCGAGGAAAGGCAGAGTCTGCAATGAGTAAGATTCTGATTGTCGAAGATAACGAATTCAATCGGGACATGCTCTCTCGCCGCCTCTCGCGCAAGGGCTTCGATGTCCTGGTAGCCGAAGATGGGAATAGCGGCATCCAGCTGGCGCGGACCGCTCACCCGGACATCATCCTGATGGATGTCAGCTTGCCGGACATCGACGGGCTGGAGATCACCCGTCAGCTCAAGGCGGATGACAAGATGCGCGCCATTCCGATCATCGTCATCACCGCCCATGCCATGGTCGGGGATCGCCAGCAGAGTCTTGAAGCGGGTGCCGATGACTACCACATGAAGCCGGTGGAGCTGGCCATGCTGCTGACCCAGATCCAGGCCCTCTTGGCGCGAGCTGGGCAGTGAGCGGCCGGTACCCTGACTGCGCGGTCTGCCCAGCGCCCGTCCGCCCGCGCCTGGAGCACCCGCCGTGCTGATCAGCTACTACCGCCACGAGCTACATACTTCGCTCAACGCGATCATCGGCTACAGCGAGCTCCTACTGGAGGACGCCCAGAGCAGCGGCCTTACCGAGGTGGAGCGCGGCCTGGGCGAGATCCTCGGCGCCTGCCGCGCGCTCTTGGAGTTCGCCAAGGAGCTCCTTGGTCCGAGCCGCCTGCGCGAGCTCAGCACCGACGAGCTGACGCAGCTGACGCGGCAGCTGTACGCGGCCGGGCAGGAGCCGCTCGCGAAGGTGCTCAGCAACTGCGCGACGCTGATCGCCGCGGCCGAGCAGGCGGGCCTTTACGCCATCATCCCCGACCTGTGCAAGATCCAGGCGTCCGGGAGCATGCTGCAGAACCTGCTGGAGGCGCATAACAGTACCTTGTCGGCCTCCGCGGTACAGAGTCCGCGGACGACGGCGGAGGGGGAAGGGGAGGGCGGGGAGCCGGGGGCGGCCGCAGCGGGCAGCGAGAAGATTTTGATCATCGATGACAACTCGATGAACCGCGATCTACTCCGCCAGGGGCTGGAGCGGCGGGGCTACCGCGTCGAGGAGGCGACCGGCGGTCGCCAGGGGCTGGAGTACATCGCCGAGCAGACCTACGATCTGGTCCTGCTCGATCTCCGCATGCCGGATCTGGGCGGTATCGAGCTGCTCCAGGCGCTCAAGGAACAAGGGCGGCTGCCGCAGCTGCCCGTGGTCATCTTGTCTGCCTCGGAAGATCCAAGCGATGTGGCGAGCTGCTTCGCGCACGGAGCGCTCGATTATCTGGTAAAGCCGCTCAACCTGGCGATCCTCGGCGTCCGCATCCGGGTGTACCTGGAGCGCCAGCGCCAGCACCAGCGTGAGCGGCAGCAGCTGCAGGAGCTGCTGCACAAGGACGCCGCGCGGCTACCCGCGCTGCCCTAAAACGCTCACGGCATATAGGGCGGCATGTCGAACGCGCCGCCAAAGTAGAGTCCCACCTTGCGGTTCGACTCGGTCCCGGCGAGCCCGCAGTTGAGGGCCGTCCCATACACCTGCCCGGTCAAGTCGGTGTACGCGCAGAAGTTTTCGGCGACGTTGTGCAGCCGGATCGGATAGCTGGGATCGGCGCCGCCCTGCGTGTACGCTTCAAGCTTCCAGCGCTGCTTGTCGGTGCCATCGCACGGGTCGGTGACCAGGGTCCACGGCCCGATCAGAGTGCCGGACTGGCTGAGGCACTCGCCGCTTGAGACGTTGCGGAAGCCGAAGGCGTCGCCATCGGGGAACATGCGCCACTGGTGGTGCGGATCGGTCGGCTCGCAGGTGCTGGTGGACTCGACCCGCTTGCTGCCCAGGGTCAGGCACCGCTTGCCGATCTTGAAGCGCATGAGCACGAACGCCGGATCGGGGTCGCAGCTGTCGCCGACGCCGTCCTTGTCGATGTCGGCCTGGTCGGTGTTGGCCGTCATGGGGCAGTTGTCCTGATCATCGGCGATGCTGTCCCGATCGGCGTCGGGCTTCATGCAGGTGCCGGCCGCCGCGACGGGGCATATGCCGCCGCGGCAGCTCCAGTCCGGAAAGTCGTACGCGATGAGCGCGCTGCCGGGAGCGCACTCCTTCCCGTCCAGCGGATCGGCCGTGCAGGCGGCGTCGATGCTGCCGCCGCTGCGCTTCTTGTCACCGAGCACGATGCGCGAGGTGACGCTGCCGGTGAAATCGCCGGCCACCATGACGGTCCCGCCCTCGTTGCCGTTGCCGCCGAAGTCGGTGTCCTGGATCAGCTTTCCCGTAACCACGAGGTTGATCTTGCGCGGCGCCATCACTCCGCCCTGCTCGACATTGATGGTGACGGCGTGCGCGCAGGCGCTATAGGTGAACGCGCTGATCGCGCGCAGTCCGTTCAGGCTCACGTTCCAGTCGACCTGTCCAGAGTCGCACTGGGTCGACCAGTTGCCGGTGCCCGAGGGGTTCTGGCAGCTGTTCAGCAAGCACTTCACTTCCTCGGACCAGAGTGAGAAGGCGTGCGCCAGCTCTTGATTGGGCCACGGCACGACCGGGGCGCAGCTCGACTTGCAGTCCTCGCTCTCGACCTTGTAGCTGGCCTCGTCCGTACCTTGAGACCACGCGATACGGATCAGGTTGAACCCGCAAGCAGGCACCGCAATCTGGCGGGTCGAGTCGAGCTTGTGGGCGCAGTTGCCGCCATTATAGTCCGGCACCGTGCCGTCGGTGCTGAAGCAGACCACGGGCTCATCGTCGAGGTTTATCACCCGGATGAGCGTGTTGATCGCGGGCAGGGTGGTGGCGGTGGGAGGGTCGAAGTGCGGCACCGGAGCGTTGACGCCCTCGCCGCTGCAGCTCAAGGCGGCGAGCGCGAAAAATAGAGACGTGAACCGACTACGCATGGGCGGGAGCATATAGCCGATCGGGGCAGGCAGCCAGACCCATCGCTAAATGCGCGAGCAGTCGGCTACTTCGCACACCGTCCCTTATTGTATGCGGCGCCGGATTCCTTGATAATGGCTGCATGCGCAAGCCTCGTCGTGTGGTCCGAATAGTCGTCGGTGTGATGCTGATCCTTGTTGTGGGCGCGGGACTTGTCGCGCTCAAGCTGCGCATCGGCCTTGGACCGCTCTTGGACACGCCCCCCCTGGTGAGCGTCGCGCCGCCCGCCGAGGCGCTGCTTCTGCGCGATGTCACGCTGTTTGACGGCAGTCAGCGCGCGCTGCAGCCGCACCGCGACGTACTGGTCCGCGGCGATCGCATCGTCTCGGTTACCGCGACGGGCACCGCGGTGCCGGCGGGAGCGCAGGTGATCCCGACCAGCGGGTGCACGCTGCTGCCCGGCTTCATCGATGCCCACACCCACGTGGCGGGCTCGGGAGCGCCGCCGTGGTCGCCGCAGCGGGTGAGCACCGCGCATAACCTGGAAGCCTACGTCTACGCGGGCGTAACCACCGTGTATATGCTCGGCGGCCTGGCCCCAGAGATGGCGACGCTGCGCCGGGCGATGGACGCGGGCAAGCTCGTCGGGCCGCAGCTGTACTATACCCACCTCATGCTCACCGCGCCGGGCGGTCATCCGGTGGTGGTTGGTCGCGAGCTGGCCCCGTGGCCGCTGTCTGCCATCGGCGCGGCGCTCATTCCCCAGCCAAGGGACGCGGCAGAGGCGGAGCAGGCGGTGGACAAGACCGTCGCGCGCAACGTCCACTTCATCAAGGTGATGGTCGACAGCCTGCCGCCGAGCGCGCCGCGGATGCAGGCGCCGGTGCTGCAGGCCATCGTCGCCGCCGCGCACCGCCGCGGGCTCAAGGTCTTCGCCCACATCGGCACCAGCGAGGATGCGCTGCTGGCGGCGCGGTCGGGAGTCGATGTGCTGGCGCACGGCATCTACCGCGGGCAGCTGACCGCGGCGCAGGCGCAGGAGCTGGCGCAGCTCAAGATTCCGGTCATCTATACGCTGGCCGGCTTCGCGCGCACCGCGCAGCTCGGCCGCGGCGAGTTCGTCCCTTCGGCTCTCGATGAAGCGACGGTCCCCGCCCCGATCCTCGCCGCCCTGCGCGGCGATGCCGGCCGCCACTTCGGGCAGTCGCCGGCGCTGGCCGAATTCGTCAAGGCGCTGTGGGAGAGCGAGCCGCTGTGGCCGGGCAACGTCCAGGCGCTGCTTGCCGCCGGAGTGCCGCTGCTCATCGGCACCGACAGCCCGCTGCCGGCGGTGTTCCCCGGCAGCGCGTTTCACGCCGAGCTGCGCGTGCTCGCCGCCGCAGGCGTACCTAACGCCGAGCTCCTGTACGCGGCGACCGGGCGCGCCGCCGACGTTCTGGGACTGGACAGCGGGCGCATTCAGCCCGGCAAGGTGGCGGATCTGGTGCTCGTTCGCGGCGACCCGCTGGCCGATCTCGGCGCTACCGAGCAGATAGAGCTCATTATCCTGCGCGGGCGACTCGTCCGGCGCCTTCCCCGCTAGGTGAGCGCTTGGCGGGACGGATTACGTAGGCCGGTCGCAAGTTGCTGCGAGTCCGTAGGGGCGGATAGAGTATAATGTGCCCTATGCAGGAGAAGCTTGAGCCGCCGAGCTACTGGGATCCGATGACCCTCTTTGGCCTCAGCGCGGCCTTCAGCGCGGCGCAGTCGACCGGCCTCCTTGGCCGGGTGCTCGCGGCCCCGGCGACGGCCGCCGAGTGCGCGGCCGAGCTCGGACTGTCCGCCGCGCTCAGCCAGCACGTGCTCGATGTCTTTGTTGCCAGCGGGCTCCTTCTGCGAACCGGCGATCAGTATGGGCCGCGCGTAGTGGAGGATTCCCTGGGGCTCTACTCGCGGCAGTCGCTCCTTATCCTGCAGGAGCAGTTTGCGCACACCACCCGCGTCCTGCGCACCGGTGAGCCGATGGCGTGAATGGATGAGTCTCTGGCCCACCAACAACGCCGGGGCTCTGTACGGAGCCGGGCTGGCCCACCGCACCTGGGGGCGCGCGCTGGGAATGCAGGCACCGGCGGACTGGGAAGCGGCGGACCGCCACCTGGCAGAGAGCGTCCGCCTGTTCAAGGAAGGAAAGGCCTGGCTGGCCTGGGCCAGCTCCTCTGTCGCCTGGGGCATCGTGGCGGGCGAGCGCGGCGAGCGCACGGCGGCGCTCCAGCGGATCGAGCAGGCCGCCGAGATCTATTGGCGAGCAGAGCTCCGCAAGACCGCGGCCGAGGCCCTCAGCCTGTGCGCCAGCCTGCGCTGCGGAGGCTCTGCCCTTTTGCCCAGTCCCCGCCTGTTTGGTTGCCTCGACGCGCTCGGCAGCCGCGTACTCGATAAGTCGCGACCGGGAGCCGTCTTGCCTCCACTTCGATCCGACACCCAAGGCGGCTGACCACCGCACATCCGCAAAAGGCAAATGTCATGTCTGAGCAAAATTTTCTCGATCGTTTTTTCAGCCGCTCTCTTGAGCTCATGGCGACAGCCGATATTAAAGGGTACTTTCAGCACCTCAATCCTGCCTGGACGCAGGTGCTCGGGTATCCCCTGGAAGAGCTCAAGCGCCGGCCCTTCATCGACTTCGTCCACCCCGATGACATCGAAAGTACCAACACGGAAGTGGCCAAGGTCTTTGCCGGCGAGGAAGTGATCCACTTCGAGAACCGCTACCGTCGTAGCGACGGCACCTACTGCTGGATGGCCTGGAGCGGGAGTCTGTCGGTAGAGGATCAGATGATCTTCTGCTGCGCGCGCGATATCACGGCGCAGAAGAAGCTGGTCCGGGAAAAAGAGCGGGCCCTGTCCGAGCTCGGCCGCTTTCAGGCGCTGGCGGACAGTACCTCGGACTTTGTCGGCATGCTCGATACCGAGCATAAGGTGATGTACGTAAACTCTGCAGGTCTGCACATGATCGGGCGCGCGGCCAGCAGCCCGGCGGCGCTGAGCTTGGTGGAGCTGTATCCGGCCGAAAATGGCCAGAGGCTCCGCACGGAGGTGTTTCCGGCCGTCCTTGCCAAAGGCAGCTGGACCGGTGAGGCCTGGTTGTGCCACGTCGACGGGCACCTGATACCGGTCTCGCAGGTCGTGGTCGCTCTGCGCAGCAGAGAGGGGCAGCATGAGGGCTTTGGTATGGTCATGCGCGACCTCAGCGCGATCGAGTCGCACAAGAAGGCGCAGGAGGAGCTGCTACGGCAGCAGGCGATGCTGCGCGAGATGATTCAGGCCATGGCGACGCCAATCATCCCGCTTACAGAGCGGATCGTCGTCATGCCCCTTATCGGCAGCATGGATACTAGCCGCGCCGAGGACTTTGTGACCGCGGCGCTGCAGGGGGTGGAGAGCCGGCGGGCGCAGGTGGTGATCATCGATATCACGGGCATGAAGCATGTGGACACCAGCGTGGGAGCAACGCTGGTCAGGGCGACGCTGGCGCTGCGACTGGTCGGCGCGGAGGTCGTCCTGACGGGCATCCGGGCCGAGATCGCTCGGACCCTGGTCGGTCTGGGAGTCGATCTGCCCGTAAACACTCGCAGCACCCTCCAAAGCGGCATTGCTCATGCGCTCTCGATCTCTGGAGAGGTCCTCGCCTCGCCGGCCGCAAAGGCGCCGCGCGGGCGCGATGTGGGAAGATAAGGGCCGAGCAATCGGTGTATACTGATGGCAGACCATGCTCGCTAGCTCAACTGACGATGGCGCCTGTGAACTTCGCTTCGGGCCGCACGTTTTCCGCTGGGAACCTCCCGACCTCGGCCACGTCATCTACGACGGCCAGGTCGAGGGTCCCATGGTGGCGTCGTTGAATGATCAGACGCGCCGGATCCTTTTGGGGAGGCCGTGGCTGTTCATGCTGGTGGACGTTACCAAGCTGACCAGGATCACTTCCGAGGCGCGCAAACTTGCCGCGCAGGGCAGTAAGGATCTGAACCTGCGCGGCGTCGCGCTCGTCGGCGCATCCGCTTCTATTCGCATACTCGCCGGACTCGTCAGCCGAGCCGTCGAGCTCCTGGGCAACAACACCAACAATCCGACCCGCTTTTTCGAGAGTGAGGGTGAAGCGCGCGCCTGGATCGCCGCCCGCCGCGCCGAAGTCCGCGGAGGCGCCAGGCTCCCTTAGGAGCCGCGCCCCGCTTGTCGCTTCAGGAGTGGGGCTTCCTACCAGCCCTTGCGGCCCCGGGAAGAGATCGCCTTCATCGCGTTCTTCGTCTGCGTGCTGTACAGCCGGTAGTCCCAGATCTCGCCCTTGCTGTTCTTCTTGCTAAGGCCGTTCCAGTACAGGAACATGAAGAACCCCTGCTCGCGCAGATACTGCTCGGTGTCCTGCAGGTCCTTCACCATCGTCTCGGGCTTGGACCTGTTCTCGAAGCGGCCAAACTCCACCACCGCCAGCGGCTTGCCCTTGCTCTTGGCCCAGCCGTACCAGCGCTGGAACGACTTATCCGTCTTGGCGCTGCTGCGGACCTCGTCGTTCTTATTGTCGTTGTCATCGATGGCGTTGTTGTAGTCATCTACCCCGATGAAGTCCGTGTACTCCGGGCCGACCCACCACGAGTCCGGGTTGCGGGTCGGCAGGTTGGGATCGCTGCTCACCCGCCACTGATAGGACATGTGCACGGTCCCGACCTGGATCTTCGGGTTGGCGGCCTTCACCACCTTGTAGAAGCGCTTGAACATCGGCACAAACTGCCCGCCGGTCATGTCGTTCTCCGGCTCGTGGAACATGGTCAGGTAGGTCGTGTGATCCTTGGGAAAGGACGCGGCGAGCGACCGGATCTCATCGTCGTACTTGCCATCGGCGACTCCCTTGATGTCGTACTCGATGCTGCCGTTGCTCGGCGGCTTGACCGATGCGAAGGTGATGACGTTGTTGGCCACATCATCGGCCGCCGAGGTCTTGCTGATGTGAGTGGGCAGGTGCGTGTTGAACGAGCGCCGCACCCGCCACGGCCCGAAGGGACGGCTGACCGCGAGCCAGTTCTCTACGGTCGAGTTGGGCTCGGTCACGGCGCCGCCGACCCACATCGTGCTGGCAGTCAGCGCCGCCTCGTTCGAATCCGCTTCCTCCGCAAGCTCGCCATCCATGTTGCCGCAGCCAACGAGCAGCGGGGACAGGAGCGCCGCCGCGGTGACGAGCCAGGTCCGCCGGTTCGAGCGGCGACCGCGGGTGGAGACAGAAAGGGAAGAGGAAGCTGCGCTGGCATTCTGCTGGGTGGTGGTGGCGGACATCGGAAGCTCCTTGGTAGTCTGGGTTGGCGTTCAGGTTCTTGCTTTTGTCCTAGAGCAACCGTCGTACCAAAGTGAGTCTGACTGCCGCGGCTCATCCGGCTTCCTCCTAAGTCCACGTTTTTGCTACAGAGAGCCAGCGGAGTACCGGCCGCGCGGCGACTTTCGCGCGGCTGCGGCGGCCGGGTGGGGGCTTGCTCTGGTCGCTCGGCCGACCACCCGCGGCGACCGGTGGTCAGCTTACAGACCAGGCAGTTTTGCCGGACTTCGGAGCGCCGAGCCCCGATTAGGACGCCGTACGCCCGGGGTCGAAACGGCGGCCGAAACGGCGGCCAAAAAATTTTGTTTGACAAGGCGCTCGCGCCTGCCTTAAGTAGCGAAATTGAAAGTCGTTTTCAATTTTACGAGGTCAATGCTCCTTGACGCGACCGTTCACATCGTCCCGGCTTGCCGCTGGCACTTTCCCCAGCTCCCCGTCGAGAAAGGCGCTGCTGGGGCTCGGCATCATGGCTCTTTTCGCCGGTGGCTGTGAGGATCCGGTGCGGCAGGAGCGGATCGCGGCGCTCGGGCTGGAAGCTGCGGACGTGCCGCCGGGTCCGCTCCACCGGCCCGGCCAGCCGTGCCTGGTCTGCCATGAGGCCCTGGGCCCGGCGCCCCGCTTCACCGTGGCGGGCACCGTGTACCAAGCGCCCTCGGCCGAGCAGCCGGTCGGCGGGATCCAGGTCCGACTGATCGACTCGGCCCGGCGGTCGTTCGTGGCCTATACCAACTGCGTCGGCAGCTTCTTCGTCACCCCGGCAGAGTACGAGCCGGTGCTCCCGCTGTGGGTGTCGCTGTCCGGGCTGGGGCTGCAGATTGCCATGGAGTCGCCGATGCACAAGGACGGCGACTGCGGTACCTGCCACCAGGGCCAAAAGAACCAGACCTCGGCGGGCCACGTCTTTCTGTCCGAAGATCCGCTGCTGGCTGATGCGCAGCCGGCTAGCTCGTGCCACGGGGGAACTCAGTGAGATCACGAAGGCTCCTTTTTGCTCTGGGTATCGCCGGAATCACCGCCTGCAGCCTTCCCGCGAACGAGGCCGTGGTAGGACTTGAGAAGCCCGAGCGCGCGTCCTTCCCTAAGGTCGCCGACGCTCTGCAGCCGAGCTGCGGGACGCTCGACTGCCACGGCCAGAGCAATCGCAACCTGCGCCTGTATGGCGGGCGGGGACTGCGCTTCGATCCCAGCAGCAACTCGGCCGATGAGCCGACGACTGAAGACGAGTACCAGGCGAGCTACCTGTCCCTTACCGGCCTCGAGCCCGAGGCGCTTGATGCCGTGGTCCACAGCGGCGGCCTCGATCCCGAGCGCCTGTCCCTCTTGCGCAAGGGACGCGGCACCGAGCGGCACAAGGGCGGTACCCAGATGCTCCCCGGCGATCCGCTCGATCGCTGCATCGTCTCGTGGCTGGCCGGGCGCATCGACGCCGCTGCCTGTGACCGCGTCGCGAGCGCCGAGCGCCCCTACGGCGATAGCCCATGAACGCAGAAAAAGGAATCCTCATGAAACCTCAAGCGCGCCTCCTTTGCCGGATGCTCATGCTCGGCCTTGCCGCTTGGCTGCCGAGCTGCGCGACGGTGGGCCCGGCCCGGCCGGCCGCGCCTGGACCCGTTTTGGGCCAGCCCCTGCCGGACCTGCCGCTGCGCGATGTGGCGAGCGGCCAGTCGCTGTCGTTAAAGTCGCTGGCCGGTCAGGTCGTCCTGCTCGATATCTGGGCGTCCTGGTGCGGGCCGTGCAAAGAGGAACTTCCCCTCCTTGACGAGATGGCCGGCCGCCTCGCTGGGGCCGGGGTCTCGATCGTCGCCGTGTCGATCGATGAGAATCCCGAGGCGATGAACGAATTCCTCCGCTTGAAAAAGACCTGGCAGCTGCGCGTCGCGCACGATCCGCAGCACCGCGTCCCGAGCGAGCTGCAGCCCGCCAAGATGCCGACTTCCTATGTGGTGGATCGCCAAGGGATTCTCCAGAAGATCCACGGCGGCTTCACCCGCGCCGATGTCGGCCAGATCGAACAAGAGCTGAAAGAGCTGAGCCGACCATGAGTGCGCAACGTAAGTTGTGGCGGCCGGCAAGACTCGCGCTCGCGGCCGGCATCGGGCTGGCGGCTTGTGATACTCCGCCTCCCGCGGCGAGCGAGTTCTGGCGTCCCTGGTACGTCGTGGCTGACGCGTCCGAAGCCGTCGATCTGGCGGAGAGTACGCCCGACCTCGCTGAGCCGATCGATGCCGCCATGCCGGGCGCGGATCTGGCCACCATGCCGGGCGCAGATATGGCCACCATGACACCGGATATGGCCATGCCCATGGGCTGCTCCCTCCAGGTCACCGTAACTACAGTGAGTCCCGGGGGTAAGTACTCCCCGCGCAACATCGGCGCGATCTGGATCAGCGATGGGAGCGATCGCTTCATCAAGACCCTGAACGTCTGGGCCGACCGCCGCGCCAAGTACCTGAAGCGCTGGAACACCGCGACCTCGGCCGCCATGCTCCCAGCCAACCGCGTCGACGCGATCAGCAGCGCCACCAAGAGCTCGCACGGCGTACGCACCGGCACCTGGAACTGCAAGAACACCGCGGCGATGCCGGTCGCCGACGGCTCCTATAAAGTGTGCTTCGAGCTGACCGACTACGACGGCGACGGTCCCTACAACTGCGTTCCGTTCACCAAGAGCACGGCTCCCTTCACACTCACCCCGGCCGATGCGCCGAGCTTTACCGCTCGCAAGCTGGAGCTTACGCGATGAAAATCTTCCTCTTGATAGGATGTATCCTCAGCAGCCTCGCCGGCTGCGCGCGCGTGCTGCCGTACCAGCGCGAGCTGCTCGCGCATCCGACGATGCTCCTTACCGACTTCGCCGGTCCCGCAGAGGCCCATGTCTACGCCATCCAGGAGGGCGCTGTCGGCGGCGGCTCTGGTGCCGAGGGCGGATGCGGCTGCAACTGAGCTGGGCGCTGGGCGTACTTTTGCTTCTGTGCGGCTCCGCCTCCGCGCGCCGTCCGGCTGTCGGCGCCTCGGTGGAGCTTGCCGGATACACGGACTCGACGCACATCCACGTGGCCTCGCCGAGCGTCGCCGCCACCGTGAGCGATGAGAACGCCGGCTGGTCGGTGGGCGGGCGCTATCTGGTCGACGCAGTATCGGCGGCGTCGGTGGACATCGTCTCCACCGCGTCGGGACGGTGGACCGAGCTGCGCCACGTCGGCTCCGCCGAGCTGTCCTACAAGCGCGGTCCGGTCTCGGTGACTGCCTCGGGCGGGGTCTCGCACGAGCCGGACTATCTCTCGCTCAGCGCCGGAGTGGTCTTTGCGCTCGAGCTCCTGGACAAGAACCTGACTCCTTTTTTCGGCGTCCGCTACGGTCATGACGATGTCGGACGCACGGGGCTGCCCAAGGATCGCTGGGAGCTCTTGCAGAAGGGCGGCCTGCAAGCCGGCGCCACCTTCGTGCTCAACCGCTACATGGTCGCGAGCGTACAGTTCGATGCCGACTTCGAGCGCGGCTACCTCGCCAAGCCCTATCGGTACATACCCCTGTTCGAGCCGGGGATCGGACAGTACCTGCCGCCGGGCGCGAGCCCCAAGCGGGTCGATGAGCTCCGCCTCGACGAGCGGCCGATCGATAGCCTCCCCGAGAGCCGCGATCGCTACGCCCTCACCGGGAGGATCGCCGGGCGCGTCGGCCGCGCGACGCTGCGGCTCGATGAGCGGCTTTATACAGACAGCTGGGGTCTGTGGGCATCAACGACAGACTCTCGGGTGATGGTGGACCTGGGCAGGCGCTGGCTCGTGTGGCCGCACCTGCGCTTTCATACCCAGTCGGCAGCGGACCTGTGGCAGCGCGCCTATGAAGCAGTCGCCCGGGAAGACGGCACGCTGGCCCCGCCGCGCTATCGCACCGGCGATCGGGAGCTCTCTCCGCTCGACATCGTGACCGGCGGCTTCGGGGTCAAGCTGCGGCTTACCCAGAGCTCCCACTCCCCGTGGTTTCTCTCCTATCAGTTCGACGCCGCGTATACAAACTACGCCGATGCTCTGTACATTACGGAGCGGTGGTCGATTTTCTCTGCGCTCGGGCTGTCGGCGCAGTGGAACTGACGGCTCGGGCCCAGCCGCTAAGGTAGTGCGTGTCAGGGGCGTGAGACCTCGGCCCGGCGGTAGCTAGTGCTTGGCGCCAGGGTGACACCGGTCCGCACACCGGCCCGCACACCGGCTCCGAGCTTTTCAGTAGCGCATAAAGGCACAGCGGGTGGTCGGCGGTTCCTGCTAAGCTTTCGGGCATGCAGCCGGACCAGATTTTGATAAGCGCCCCGGGCCTTGACCGGCCGCTGACGTTGCGGATCGAGCCGCAGAGCGCGCTTCTCGTCGGACGCACCCCCAGCGAAAGCAAGCTCTCACCGGCTCTGCGGGCAGAGCTTGGCGACCGGCCGGTGCGCTGCGAGTCCATCGCCTCGGCGCGGGTATCGGCAAACCATGTACTCGTCGTGCACACAGGCGAGGCGCTGCGGCTGTGGGACCTGGGCAGCCGCAACGGCAGCTGGGTGCAGCTGCTCGCCGACCAGCGGGTTGAGCTCAGCGGCAAGCTTCAGCTCGTACTGGACCTGGCTCCGCCGAGGAGCGAAGCGCTGCTGGAGCAGCCCAAGGCCGCGGAGTGGCGCACCGAGCGTGATTTCGCCGGCGCGGTCGCCCAGTCCGTGCGCGACTGGCTGAGCGCGCTCGCCCTGCGGGCCGAGGTGCTCCTGTCGCAGTCGCCGGACCATACCGACGACTGCTTCGGCCTGGCCGATGGCTCCGAGCTGCGCGTCCTGCCGCTGCGCAATGAGACCCTCAAGTTTCCCTGGTCCAGCGTGCTCGATACGCTGCGGGTCTACATCAATGAACAAAACAACGCGTTCGAGCTCTTGCAGGGTCATGACGACGGCTTCGTCCTGGCCTCCCGACCGCTGCGCGAGACCCATCGCCAGCTCGCGGAGGCGGCGGCGCGCGGCATGCGGGTCATCCTGCTCGGCCCGACCGGCGTCGGCAAGGAGCGGCTGGCGAGCTGCTATCACCGGCACTCGCGCCAGCACCGCGGCCCCTTTGCCACGATCAACTGCTCCCTCCTTAGCGAGAACCTTCTGTACGCGCAGCTGTTCGGCGCCCGCAAGGGCTCGTTCACCGGCTGCGTCCAGGACATCATCGGGGTGGTCGAAGCGGCGCACGAAGGCACCCTGTTTCTCGACGAGATTGGCGAGATGAGCGCGGAGGTGCAGCGATCGCTCTTGCGCTTTCTGGACTCCCGTGGCGAGTACCAGCGCCTGGGGGATGCGCGGACGCGCCACGCCAATGTGCAGATCGTCTGCGCCACCAACGTCGACCTCGATGATCCGCAGCGCCGCGCCAAGCTGTTTCGCGAGGACCTGTGGTACCGGCTCGCGGTCCGGGTGGTGCGGGTGCCGCCGCTGCGCGAGCGGCGCGAAGACGTCATCGCGTACCTGCAGTCACGCATTCTGGATGGCGGCGTGAGCGCCTATGATGCCCTCACCACGGCGGCGCTGCAGCGCGTCCTCGATGACCCCTGGCCGGGCAACTTCCGCGATCTGCAGAACTTCGTCGAGCGCTTACCGGCCATGGCCGGCGTCCGCTCGGTGGATGAGGCGCAGTGCCTGGCGGCCCGGCAAGACGGACTCTCTACCGACCCCGAGCTCCTCCGTCAGCCGGCGAGCGGGCAGCAGATGTTGCCGACCGCGGAGTGGGTAGAGATCGCGACCCAGGCCGCGGTGGCGTTCGCCCGCGAGCATGGTCCCGAGCTGAAACACTGGGGGCAGCTGTCGGTCTTCATGGAAAAGTACCTCAAGCCGGTGTTCCTGGCGCAGGCTTGCGGGCTCAGTCAGCTTGACGAAATGAACAAGAACCTGAATTTCTCCGAGCTGGCGCGCCGGCTGAACATCGCCGACGGCACCACGGTCAAGACGCAGCTGCAGCGCTACATCAAGCACTTCCGTCCGGGCAGCTCTGCCGAGAGCCGAACGTCTGCTCCCGAGCCTCCGAACCAAAGGTGATGGCGCGCCGCACGGCTGAAAGCGGAGCGCGATCGTCGAAATAGATGCGGTTGTCGCGGTAGACCACGCCGAGCTTGCGCCACAGCGCCTCCAGATCGACCGGCGCCGGCTTGCCCTTCATGTCGTCATAAAGGCGCCGCAGGATGTTGCCGCCGAGCGCCTGATCTCCCACCGCGAGCACGCGGTCGATGGACCAGATCTCTTCCAGCGTCCCGCCCGCGGCGATGATGGCGCGCAGCGCGTGCTCGATTCCCTTGCGGTTGTCGCTCTGCAGGTGGACTTGCACATCGGCAAGGAGCCAGAACATGGCGCCCCCCCAATACGTACGCCCCCAGGCATAGTTACAGTCGAGGCCCCGATCGCCGCGGCCGGGAAGTCCCTGCGGCATATCACGCACCAGGTCGCCCCAGACCTGCTCCGCGGTCAGAGTGCGCAGGCGCGCCCGGCCCAGCGGCTCGACGTAGGTGGCCAGGCCCTCCTCCATCCAGTGGTGGCAGCTGGCCAGGCTCGGGAGGCCAAGGTGAACCAGCTCGTGCGGCATCACCCAGTCGGAGCGCAGCTGGGCAGAGGTGGACTGCGCACCAAGGACGATGTTGACCTGCGGGGGCACGCTGCGGTAGGTCGTGCCGCCGCCGACGCCCGCTCCGTCTTCGATGCGGAGGTAGATGTGCGCCGCGCGGACGGGAAAGCGGCCGAAGTACTGGCTCACGGCCTGGGCCGAGGTGTCGATCCAGTCCAGGACCGCGGCATCGTCCAGGGTGAGTCTGCCCGGCTCGAAGTGGACCTGCAGCACGGCGCCGCCGACGCGAAGCTCGTAGGGGCGAACGGAGCGGCCGAGGGTTACTGGACTGCAGCCCCACAGGCCGGCGAGCGCACCCTTGAGGATGTGGCGGCGAAGCAACGTCATCGTGACCCTGGAAGCCGCCGGCCGAGCTGCTGTCAGGCGACGGCCGGAGCTGCGGTGGCTGTTTTCATGCTATCGCCTTACCGTGGCGGCGGCAAGAGCGAGCTTGGTCCGGGCACGCCGCCGGGCGTCCCGAGCCGTCGCCGGATGCCGCGCTGCTGCAGCTGCGGCGCGCTGATGCTGTAGATTCAGTCTGTCCCTTCTTCCAGGCGATACTTCCGCATCAGGCGATAAAGAGTGGTGCGGTCCACTCCCAAGAGCCGCGCCGCATCGCTGCGGACGCCGCGGGCAGCGGACAGGACGGAGCGCAGGTGATCGCGGGTCGCTCGCTCGAGCAGCGCCTGCAGCGTCAGGTCGGCCCCGGGCGCGGGCTCGCCTTCGGCCTCGCTCTCGGCAGACCGCGCCGTAGCCGGTGGCCGCAGCAGGAGGTCGCTCAGGCCGACCAGCTCGCCGCCGGCCATGACGACGCCGCGCTCGATGGTGTTCTCGAGCTCGCGCACGTTGCCGGGCCAGCTGTGACCCAGGAAGTACTGCTCGACCTCGGGAGCGAAGCCGCTGAGGCGGCGGGACAGCTCGGCGCTGTAGCGGCGCAGGAAGTGCTGGGCCAGCGGCAGGATGTCCGCCCGGCGCTCGCGCAGCGGCGGCAGATGGACCGGGATGACCGACAGGCGGAAGTACAGATCTTCGCGGAACCGGCCCGCCGCGACCTCGTCCTGCAGATCCCGGTTGGTGGCGGCCACCAGGCGCACATCGATGGGCCTTTGAGCATCGCTGCCGACCCGCTGGACCTCGCGCTCCTGCAGCACGCGCAGCAGCTTGGCCTGGAAGTTCGGGCTGACCTCGCCGATTTCGTCTAGGAACAGGGTCCCCTGGTGGGCGCGCTCGAACAGGCCCGTGCGGCTGCTGTTGGCGCCGGTGAAGGCGCCGCGCTCGTGGCCGAACAGCTCGGACTCGATCAGGCTCTCGGCGAGGGCCTTGCAGTTGACGGCGACGAACGGGCCGCCGACCCGATCGCTGTAGTAGTGAAGGGCGCGCGCGACGAGCTCCTTGCCGGTGCCGCTCTCGCCGGTCAGAAGGACGGTGGCGCGGCTGGCGGCGGCGCGGCGGACGATTGCGAACACCTCGCGCAGAGCCGGGCTCTCGGCGATGACGTGCTCACCATCGAGGGCGTAGCGGCTGCGCAGCTCGGCGCGCAGGTAGCGGTTCTCACGCGTCAGCTTGGTCAGGTCCAGGGCGCGCCGGACCAGCGCCTTGAGCTCTTCGTTGTCGAAGGGCTTCTGCAGGTAGTCGAAGGCCCCTTCGCGCATCGCCCGCACCGCGGTGGGAACCGACGCATACGCGGTCATCAGGATGACCGGCAGCGCCGGGTCGAGCTGGCGCGTCCGCTGCAGCATGCTCAGCCCGTCCAGTCCCGGCATCTTGAGATCGGTGAGCAGCAGATCGAACCCGCCGCCGCCCAGCGCCGCAAGGGCCAGGGCCGGATCGACGAAGCTGTGGACCTCGTAGCCCTCGCGGCTCAGCACCATCGCCAGGATCTCGACCATGCGTCGCTCGTCATCGAGCACCAGCACCCGTGCCTTCATGCAGCGACCTCCGAGCCCGGTCCGAGCAGCTGCGCGGTGGCGTGCTGCGGCAGCTCGATCGTGAAGCACGCCCCGCCGCCCGCCGGACCGGCGCCGCGGCCGCTGCTGACCCGGAGCGCGCCGAGGTGGGTCTGGATGATGCGCTGCGCCATCGCCAGCCCCAGGCCGGTGCCCTTGGGCTTGGTGGTAAAGAACGGCTCGAACACCCGCTGCGCCTGCTCGGTCGACAGTCCCGGCCCGCTGTCGGCGACCTCTATCTGTACCGACTCACGGTGAGCGGCGACGCGCAGCGCGATGCACCCGCCCTGGCCGATTGCCTCGGCGGCATTGGTAAGCAGACCGAGGACCACCTGCGCCACCAGGTCGGGGTCGGCATCGAGCTCCGGCCCGGGCGGACCTTCGCGGGCGACCTGCACGCCGCGGCTGCGCAGCTCGTCGGCAGCCAGGGCGAGGGCGCGCTCCAGCACGCTGTCCAGCGCCACCCGCTGCACCCGCAGCTGGGCGGGCCGGGCAAACGTCAACAGGGAGGTAATCAGGCTGTTGAGGCGGTCGATCTCCTCACAGATGAACTGACAGGCGCGGTGCGCGTCGTCGCCCGGCTGGAAGCCGTCCTGGACCATCGCCGCCGAGCTCCGGATGACGCCCAGGGGGTTGCGCACCTCGTGGGCGATGCCGGCGGCCAGGCGGCCGATGGCGGCGAGCTTCTCGTTCTGGACCAGCTGGCGCTGCGACTTTTGCAGGGCGGCCAGCTGGAGGCTGATCGTCTGCGCGTCGGCCTGGGCGCGCCGGCGGTTGCGCGCCAGCCGGCCGATGACGAAGCCCAGGGCGGCGGTGGTCGCGGCAAACAGACAGGTGACTCCCGCGACTGTCGCGCGCCCGCTCAGGTGCAGGCGCTCACCCAGCAGCCAGAAGAAGCCGAGGTCGAACACGCCGCTGGCCAGTCCCGCCAAGAGCCCCCAGAGCTCCCAGCGCGGGGCTCCCGCGTCGATGCCAAGGTCTGCAGGCGGCTTGGGCTTACTCACGGGCTCGCATCCTAGCACGGCCTGGCTAGCGGGCGACAGCGGACGGCCGGCGCAGCAGATACAGCAGCGGTCCGATGCTGCCCGTAAGCACGGTCATCACCAGATAAGGCAGCGGGGAGACTCCGCGAGCGCGGGCGTCGCGGAAAAGCCACGCCATGACCAGCCCCAGCGAGATGAGCAGGTCCACCCCCAGCACCGTAAACCAGGCGTTGCCCCCGGTGAGCTGCGCGAGGAGCCCCGAGAGGCCCGCGGCCCAAAGCGCGTACACATTCAGCAGGGTGAACAATGCAAAGACAACTCCGACGATCGTTTTCATGAACAGGCTCCTTTTTTCAGCTGTCGGGTTCGGCCGCCCTGGCGGCCCCGCTCCCGGGTTTCCTGGCGTCCATAGCGAGCGTCATGCCAAGCCGGTTTCTCTCGGAGAATCAGCGCCGGTGCAGCAGCCGGACCGCTATCTGTGGTGGCCGTGCAACACGGTGCTGCAGCGCTGCGACATCCCACCGCCCGCGGCGGACCCGGCAGTCTTTCCGGTGCGCGCGCCCGCCAGCCGAGTCCGTGCAGCGTCTTGACTTGATTCA
The DNA here is from genome assembly GCA_035437965.1 of Pseudomonadota bacterium. Classification (GTDB taxonomy): domain Bacteria; phylum Myxococcota_A; class Polyangia; order Palsa-1104; family JAEUJZ01; genus CALFML01. The sequence goes on along the minus strand of DAOMZC010000004.1, from coordinate 16,859 downwards.
TCGTTTCATGCAATCGCACACCCCAAGGTGCTCATATGAAGTTTCGCTTTAGTGCTCCGCTTGTCCTGATCACGGCGATGACGACCGCAGTGGTCGCCTTCACCGGCATCGCCATCGGTCTGTCGCATGCGTTCGGGGTGGCCGCCCAGGACGAACAGCTCGGCCTGATGCGCAGAGTCGTCGAGGACAGCTTCAGAAACGGCGAGCAGAAGGCGCTGGCGCAGGCAGAGATGATCGCCGCCCTGCCCGCGATCAAGGCGGCCTTTGCCGCCAAGGACCGCCCGCGACTCCTGGCCGCGACGCAGGAGATGTTCCGCATCCAGAACGAAAAGTACGGCGTCGACCGCGCCATGTTTCAGTCGCCCAACATCACATCTTTTTTGCGCATCAACACCCCCGAGTCGTGCTGCTGCCGTTCTTCAACTACCGCGGCAAGCAGATTGGGGTCGTCGCGGTGGCCCGCGATCTGAGCGCCGCCAAGGCCGCTCGGGTGAACCTCATCGTGTGGCTTGGCCTGGCGGCGCTCTTTATCGTGGTGCTCATGGCGGGGCTCATCTTGATTGTGGTGCGCGGCAGTGTCTTGCGGCCGCTGGCGGCGCTCAACCAGAAGCTCGAAGAATTCGCCGGCGGCACCCCGAGCTTCATGAGCGGCGACTTCGACCGCTGCTGCTCCGAGGTCCGGCAGCTCGCCGCCAGCTGTCAGAAGATTGCGGCCGCGCGCCGGGCGCCGGCGGAAGGCGGGCCGTAATGCGCCTGCCGGCCGTATTCCTCTGCTCGATGCTGCTGTGGATGACCGCGGCGCCGGGCCGTGCCGAAGAAGAGGACAAGGCCGCTGCGGAGACCTCGCTCCCCCTCAACAAGGGCCTGCCGGTCGCCGTGCGGACCGGCCTGCACATCCTGGAGGTCAAGTCCTTCGACGAGAACGAAGGCACCTTCCAGGCGACCACCGACCTGCGCCTGACCTGGACCGATCTGCGCCTCCGCTACTCGCCCGGGCAGAGCATCGACTCTTAATAAGGAATTCCGCTCCAGCCGGGCGGACAAGGAAATCGCCAAGCTCTGGATCCCCAGGACGCGCTTCGCCAACCAGGAAGGCGAGCCGAGCTTCACCGACCGCCGGCTGCGCATCTTCCCTAGCGGGGTCGTCGAGCTCATCACCCGCACGAGCGCCAAGTACAAGACTCCCATCGATGTGGAGAAGTTTCCCTTCGACCACCAGCGCCTGGAGCTGGACATCCGCGTCGTCGAGGACACCACCAGCACGGTTGCCCTTGACTATGTCCAGAGCGACCTCGATTTCACCCGCGCCGCCAAAGCGATGAAGCTAACCGGCTGGAACACCAGCATGGTCGATCTGAAAAGAGAGATCATTCACGGGTGGAACGGCGACCGCTACGCGCAAGTGACGGCGGCTCTTAAGATCTCGCGCCAGCCGGTGGGCGTCATTGCGCCGATCTTCATTCCGCTGTTTGCCTCGCTGATGATTCCGCTGCTCATCCTGTGGATGAACCGCATCGAAGCCGGGGTGTTCGTGGTCGAGGCGTTCGAGCTGGCCAACATCATCATCGGCGGACTGTTCTCGTTGATCGCCCTCAGCTTCTCGGTGAACTCCTCCTATAAGAGCCTCTCTGCGGGCGATAACACGGTCTCGCGCCTGTTCGGGCTGAACTACCTCACGTTGGCCTTTAGCCTCGGTGTCGTCATCGTCCTTTTTCGCCTGAACCTGCCCAAGCGGCTGTTCAACGCCTATGTCCAGGAAGAGATATTCAGGGTCTGCACCTGAGCCATCCCGGTGCTGGCGCTTGGCACGGCGGCGGCGCTCCTGCTCATCGCCGCGGTGTGAGCCCGGGCGATCCGCTGTAGTCAGGGGAGGGAGGTGCTGGCGCGCCGGACGAAGACGCCTGCCTGGCTGCCGCCCAGGTCCTGCTCGTTCCAGGCGAGGCTCGGGCGTCCGCGCGAGTCCAGGCTCAGCTCGAGGCCACCGACGAGCCGGTCCGCCGCGATCGAGACTCCCGGGTCGGCGCTGTGCCAGGCGCCGCCGAGGAAGTACTTGACCCGCAGCGCGGCGGGCGGCCCTGCATCCGCGTACGCTACGACCGGCCTTCCGAACTTGGTGAAGTCCAGCGCGGGCAGCTCACCATGTCCAGGGGAGGGCAGGGGCTGCCAGGCTCCCTGACGCCACTTGAGGACCCTGATCTCGCCGCTCGCGTTATCGTGCAGGGCCAGATATGCAGTGTTCTGGTAGACCCCGATCACGGGGCTGGCCGTGCCGGGCAGGTCCCCGCCGAGCTGCGTCCAGCTGCTGCCGCTCCAGCGCCAGACCCGGGTCGTCGCGCCGCCGCCGTAGCTGCCCCCGGGAGAGTAGGCCGCGACGTAGAGCCGGTCCTGAACGTCGATGTCGACATACACCTCGGTGGCCCGCCCGCCGATACTGCCCGGGCCGAGCCCCTCCCACCTCTCTTCCTGGCGGTTCCAGCGCGCGGCGTAGACCGCGTTGGCCTTGGCCCCGACATCGGCAGAAAATGCGACGAGCGGCGTGTCGGTGCTGTCAAGGACAAGGCCGCCGCAGCTTCCCACCTGATAGCGGGTGCCCTGGTAGCCGGTCTCTTGGCTGATGTTGCCGCCCACCGCGACCCAGCTGGTCCCGTTCCAGCGCCGGACCAGCGGCCCCCCGCTGCCGGTGCACAGGTAAGCGCGCCGCTGGCTGTCGTTGGCGACGGAGGGCCCGAGCGCGGTGAGCGGCGGTCCGAGCGCGACCCAGCCGCCATCGCTGAAGCGCGCGACCCGCGTCTGCTCGGCGCTGGTAACTTGATCGATGGTAGAAAATGCGAGCACCGGCTCAAGCCGCGGATCGCCGGCCAGGGAGAGCCGGGTCACCAGGGAGCCCGGCTCGGGACTGAGGTTGCCGCCGAGCGGAGTCCAGCTTACAGCCTGGCCGGACACGGCGGAGGTCAGCTCGTCTTCGTCCGCGGGGGCGCCCCCGCAGGCGCCCAGCACCAGCAGACCCATGAACAGGCAGCTCCGCGCGACCCTGAATTCTTGGCGCATGAGAGGCTCCTTTTAGCGGCCGGCGGTGAATCAAGCCGCACCTCAAGAACCACTCGCATCCGGCATGCCGAGCTCGCGGGCGCGGCGCGGGCGGCGCTGCTGAACGCGACCGAATCATTTCGCGATGATCGCGGCCATCCCTTGTTCACGAGCGCGCTTGGTCGTGCGGCGGCGCTACATCGGGCCGCCCTGACACAGCCCACCACCGGCGTCAGGGGCCCGCGCCGACCCTGGGTCTAACCAAGCTGCCGCAACACCGCCTGGGCCAGGCGGCGCGGGGCGGCGGCGGTCGCATGGTTGAGAAATAGATATGGCTCGATGAGCTCCAGCTCGATGAGCTGCAAGCCCTGCTTGCCGACGAAGCCGTCGACGCGCTCGTAGGCCAACGGCCCGCAGAGCAAGCCCGCCGCCCGCACCGTCGCAAGCGCTTGCGCGATGACCTCGTCGGATGGGTCCTTCTTGCTGACCGTGCCCCCATGGTCCGGCTGCGAGCGGAAGTCGCCGGCGCGCGGGCGCTTGATGACCGCGTGGACCAGCTCTTGTTCAGCAAAGATTAGCGACCACTCGCCATCGTCTTGAATCTCGGCGAAAAAGGGCTGAACGAGCAGCCCGCAGCGCTGCAGCAGCCGGTCGGCCAGCGCCAGCGTTGCCGCGTCGGGAGGACCGCTCGCTACGATGGTGTCCTCGGCGTTGGCCGAGACCGTGGGCTTGAGGACATAACGCTCCCAGCCCACCCGCGCCAGCGCCGCCGGCAGATCCGGCCGGCTTCCCGCGGCGAAGTGCAAAAGCGGTGCGACCGGCGCGCCGCAGCGCCGCAGATCAAGCAAGTAGGACTTGTCCTGGTTCCAGCGCAGGACCTCCGGAGCGTTGATTAGCCGGGCCCCCTTTTGTCCGAGCTCCACGGTCCAGCGCAAAAACGCAGCAACGTCCCGGTGATAGCCCCAGAACCCCAGCGGCAGGACCGCGGCGAATTCCGCCCAGCGGACCTGGGGGTCATAGGCAGATACGACCTCCAGGTGATAGCCCTGCTCGGCGAAGGCCGCGCCCAAGAGCTCCGCTTCGCAAGAGCCTGCGGACTGCGCAAACTGCCGATAGTAGTCGGAACCGACGAAGGCGATGCGCGGCTTGGCGGAGCTAATCATGGTCCGCCAATCTTGCTCTATTGGCCTTGAGGTTGTCGAGCAGGACCCACGGCGCCTACTCGTTGCCCGACCAGGCGCCCTTCATCCACGGTCCGGTCGGACCGTTTTCTTCCTTGGCTTCATCCGGAATGGCGTCCCAGATCGCATCAGCGGCTTCGCCCGAATAGGGAATGTTGCCGAGGGAGGACTTGATGGAGTCCTTTAGATCGCTCGTCTTGTAGGTGATGTGCGGACCCCAGCGCCGGCAGTACTTGCTCCAGTCGGGTACGGAGATTTGGCCGCTCAGGAAGTCGGCGTTCAGGAGCTGGTACCGGCTGCTGCAGTCGAGGCTCTTGGACCCCTTGTCGGTACTGTTGATCAGCCCGAACTCGAACCAGGTGACGCTGCTCCAGCGCTTGGTGGTGCCGTTGGAGAGGTTCGAGCCCTCGTCCCGGTAGGAGGCGTGGCCGTGCCGCGACGAGAACGCCACCGGGTGGCCGCTCTCCCGCAGGATGTCGCCCAGGGCGAGCCACTGGCCGCCGTTGTGCTGGGCCAGGTACATGGCGCGCAGCTCCTGGCTGACCGGATCGACCCTGCAGGTCACATGCTCCCAGTCGCCGCCGTGCTGGCCCATGGGGTCGAGCTTGATGGTCTTGCTGACATCGACGACGGTGACCTTGGCGCTGCCGGCCCCATTATAGGGATAGAAAATCCAGAACTGGAGGTCGAGCCAGCTGTTCTTGTACTTCGCGTTCACATAGGCGACCGCGGTGCTCAGATCGCCGCCGCGCGCGCTGCGGCTGCCCTCCAGCCAGTAGGCGCCGTCGTCGCTGCCGCCGGCGGGGAGCGGCGCGCTGTCGGCGCTGCGAGACGATCCGTCGGGCTGGTTAAGGGTCGCGCGCTTCAAGAACCACTCGACCGTGCTCGGTCCGAATTCGTCGTCCGGGTGGAAGTAGATGCGCGGGGCTACCTTCTTGATGATCTGGTTGAGCTCAGCGAGCGTCGGCGCGCGCGTCGCCAGACGATCGACAATGATGGAGCTTGTGCGATCGTTGAAGTCATTGAGGTGCGCGGCGTCGCCAGTAAGCTCGAGCGTCTTGCCCTTGAAAGGTCCGTCCTGGTACAGCGTGACCCGGTACCCCGAAGGGACGATCACCGATGAGATGAGATCATTGCCGGCGCCCACGGCCGACTGCGCGCCGACCGGTACCTCGGCGCTCCAGCCCTGAAACTCGGCATCGCTGTAGACGATGACGCTGGGGCTCGTGACCGCCTCGATGATCATGGAGGTGGCCTCGTCGTTCGCACCGCCAAGGTGGGGCGTGTCGCGCACCAGGATGCACCGGCGACCCTGGAAGTTGTCGTGCTCGCAGAGGGTGACTTTGAGTCCGCTCGGAATCTTGAGGGAGCTCAGGGAGTCGTTCTTGAGCCCGAAGCCGGTCGGGTATTTGCCGACGCCCAGCGTCTTGCTGGTGCCCTGATACTGCGCGTCAGAATAGATGGTGACCTGTAGATCGCTCATGGATGTTGTCCCCTTTTGGATTGGCTCGCGCGGCAACGCGACGACTGACCACATTTCTAAGCTAGCCGATCGGGTTAAAGAGGAAATGGCCAACAATGGACATGCCATGACACATTTGTGTCCACCGCGGACTTCGCTGGCAGCGCGAGCCAGGGGTGGCACGAGCTGGATCAGGGGATGGCCATTTTTGGCCAGCCCGGCGTGCGATCGAAAGCCGTATAATGAAAAGGGTCCGAGCCACATTACCAACCGAGGTGACTATGAGCCTGAAGGATGCCATCAAGAAGTTCACCGACAGCGTCATGGATCTGACCAACCTGGAGGTGACCACCTACACCGGGAAGCTCGAGCAGGTCATCGATGCCACGAGCGGCCAGATCAAGTGGGATGAGTTCAAGCCGAACAGCGGCAAGCTGGTGCTGGCCGCCGCGACGCTCATTCGCCCCAACCTCAACACGGTCAACTTCCGCGCCAGCGATTCGGAGCAGGGGGACTTCAAGTCCCTCATCGAGCTGCATATGGCGGCCGTCGATAGCGCCCGCAACGGCCGGGCGGCCCTGGTGAAGATATTCTCGGGGCTCCTCCCGGTGCACCTGGGCGGATGATTCATGTCTGATGATGAAGGACTGGCGAGCCCCTTCCTGGCGATCGCAGAGCTGGGCGAGCACCTGGCCCGCGCGCGCGCCGCGCTGGAGCGGTCGCTGCTCGGCAAGGCGGCGGCGGCCGAGGGGGGAGCGGAGAATGAAGGTCCGCGGATCACCCAGGTGCTTGACGTAGCTCAGGCGGCGGTGACTAGCCTGGCGCGCTTCGCGGGCGGCCTGCAGCGATCCTTTGCGGACGGGACCGCGATCGGCCTCGTCCGCGAGGGAAGCCGGGTGACGGTCACAGTGCTGGGGGCGCCGACCGCGGTCGCAATCGCCGACTTCATCGCCGAGCTGGCGGGCATCGATCAGCGCCTGCTGGACGCGGCGGATCTGCTGAGTCTATTACTTCACCTCTGCACAGGTTGGGTGGCCGCCGGCTTCGCTCCGCCGCTCTTGCTCAAGACCCTGCTGGACAGCGGTCCGCGTATTCTGGAGCTGGGCGCGGCGCTGTCCCGCTCTGCGGTGGCGAGCCCCTCCAGCTGATGCCGCGCCCGCGCGGACTCAGTGTACTTTCGGGGCTGGCAGAGCGGTGCCCAGTGGTCCACTGCGCTCGAGGGTCTTGAACGTCACAAGGGGCTTCTGCGCTTGCGTATGCAGGAGCAAAGTGGGTGCATAGTCCTGACCAGGGACGCACTGCGCGGTGAGCCACAGATCCTTTTCGCTGAGCGCGGCGAGCTCACGCGGGCGCAGCCTGGTGCAGCCCTGGAGCGCGGTCACGGCCGGCTCACCCAGCAACCGCCACTGCGGATTCGGCGCGAGAGGAGTCCGTTCAAGACGCACCCCGCCGTCCGCCAACAGAGTCACCCGCGCCAGGAAGCTCTCGTCGGTGCTGGCGTAGCCATCGCTGCCGCAGAGCGCCCAGGTCGTGTCATCGCTGCCCCTGTCGATGCGCAGGATCGGCGCGTCGATGGGAACGCGCCGCCACCCCGCCGGCCCGAAGCGCGCCAGGTAGGGCTGGATTGTGCTCTGACGCTGGCGCCAGATCTCCAGGCTGCCGAACACCAGGGTGCCGTGCTCGCTGCGACCCGCGGCCAGGCGGCCGCCATGCAGACGATCGCGGGGGCTGGTGCCAGGGAGCTGGACGGGCTGCAAGGGGGCGGTGGTGCCATCACTCTGCCAGATGATGGCGCCATCGATCATGTAGTGGTGCTCCTGCTCGTACTCGGAGGCGTCGTCATCGACCACCGGCCGCGTCCGCCGGCCGCCGAGTGCGAAGACAGACCCGCTGGGATAGGCAAGGAAGGCATCGTCAAACAGAGCTTCCTTGGGAAAGCGCGGCGTCGACGCCTTCGCTTTGCCGAGCAGCTCAAACTGCGCCGTGCGGTCGAGCGGCGCGCCGAATTCGCTGGAGTGACCTTCAGCGCGCACGGTAAGCAGCATCCCGCCCTTCCAGACCGTCGGTGGGAGCAGATAGGCTCCGGACAGGCGCCGCTCCACCGTGGCGCGATGCTCATCACCGCTGAGGACGAAGCCGGCCGTAATCCCATCCCCCGCACCGATTCTATAGGTCTCGAGTAACAGAGTGCCCGGCCAGCTGCCGCCCACGCTCCCAAGATCACCGAGTCCATCCTGCAGAGCGAAAAAGACACGGTCCAAGCTGCGGACGCCGCCCTCCCGATCAAGGGCATGTAGCGCGCCGCCGCTTTCAGCCAGTACGTTCCCATCAAGGAGCCTGTGCAGTCGCGAGACCTCCTCGACAGCCACCAGCGCGAGCTGCATCGTCGGCCCGCTCGTTCCCAGGTCCACCGCGGTCCTGCTCATATCCGGAGCCGAAGTTACAGGGGTGGGGGATCTCGTGCAGCCGAGCAGGAGCAGGCCCAGCGCCGTGATCCGTACTGCGGGGTAGCCAGGAAGTCGACGTCGTAGGTGCACCCTTTCATCGTAGCGCACTCGGCCCGGCCGCACTACTTCAGCGGCGCGTCGCGCGAGCCCCCCGTCGGCCCTGCTGTATCAGGCACTCCCGCGCGAGCGCCGGGTTATCAGGCCGTAGACGAAGAGCACCAAAATGGCCCCCAGCACCGAGGCGATAAACCCGGCTGGCTCGCCATCGTGGTACCAGCCGATCATGCGGCCGAGCAGCTGCGCAACGAAGGCCCCCCCGATGCCGAGGAGCGCAGTCATCAGGAATCCGAGCTTGTCGTTGCCCGGGTGCAGGGCCCGCGCGATCAGCCCGGCGAAGAAACCGATGATGATGGAGCCAATGATGTGAAACATGGTCGCTCCTTTCCAAGTGCCCAAGTCTAAGTTAAACCATAGCCTGCTTGCTCCTTGGCGCAACACCTGCGCGGACAAATCACCGGGCGCGACGGCTTGGGGCGAAGCTCGGCCGGGGGTCGGCTTGCTTAGATGGCGCTCGCGGCACTGCGGCGACGGGGTGGGGAACTGGCAAAATAATGCGGGCAGCCTTGTGCAGGATCAGGGAAACTATTGCGATGCCAACGCTTGCTGAAGACCACGCCGCTCCGGGTCCGCCATCCCCGGGCGAAGATGCTCGCGCCACCGGGCGGCAGGCGGTGAGGTCGCCGCTGAAGCTCGATCATGTAACGCTGCTCGTCAGCTCGCTCGCCGGCAGCATGCCCTACTACGACGCGCTGCTGCCGCTGCTCGGCTTCACCAAGAAGCGAGAGCAGGTGTGGACCGACGGCGCGGGTTTTTACATTCAGTTTCTCCAGGCCAAGAGCGGCACCCGTCCGTACGAGCGCTATGGGGCTGGCCTCAATCATCTGGGCTTCGGGGCCCCAGATCCAGAGTCCGTCGTCCGCATCCGCGATGCCATGCGCGAAGCGGGCTTTCCGGCCCCCGAGCTCCAAGATCTTGGTGGCGCGACCGCCCTGTTCATGAAGGACCCCGATGGGCTGCGGGTTGAGATCACCCATTATCCGCCCGGGGTCGCCGTCGTAGACTAGCTGACACACTGGCGTGCGGCATACTTTCCCACTGCGGATCCTAATTTTCGCCCGAGTGAAGACGCGGTAGCGCAGGGGTGTCGGTCATCACCGGGTCGCTGCCCTCACTTGGCAGTCCCCTCCGCGCTGTTCACAGCCGGCTGGGCCCCGGTGGTGGAACTGGTGTTGCGGTTCTTCGCCATGCTGGGCAGCGGGAGCTGGGCTAGCGCTTCGGAGCGCGAGCGCAGCCACAGCACCTTTGCCTCCAGACATCGCACATAGGACTCCTCGTCATCGGCAATCCTGGCGTGCGGGTGGGTATCGTATAGGCCGACGATGGCATTCGCCGAGGCCGAGGCGGCGGCGGTGGCGCGGGCAACGGCGAAGGCCGATGATGCGGCCAGGGTTCCGCCAATCGTCGCTAGTAGGACCCCGGCCCCCTTCCGCCACCAGCGCGAGTTTTCCGGACCAGAGCCGATGATGCCGCCAATGCTCAGCAGCACGACGGAGAAGAAGCTCATAAGCCAGCTTGCTATCGACCAGAACGTCGACCGCTGCTGCATGCCGGCTGCCATCTTCTGGCACAGGGCGACACCGCGGCCCGGCTGGTAGGGAATGAACTGGTGATCGAGCGCCACGTCGAGGTTGGCCAGGCCGCTCCAGCAATACAGACCGATGATTCCGCCGACGACCGCCAGGGGGGCAAGGATGAGAAGGGCAATTCTCCACGTTCGGTTCATATTGGCTCCGGGTGTGAGCAGCGCGCGGCGCCCGTACGCCTCAGCCGTTGGCGCCCGCCACTTCTAGGAGCGCGACCGGTGCGTCTTCACCGACCAGATCCCCAACCTTGACAAGGAGACTCTTGATTATGCCCGGGGCAGGCGATGCCACTTCAATAGTGTCATATCCCGCCGCCATAGCCACGAGCGCTTGATCCTTCTGCACCATGTCGCCGACCGCCACCAGCAGCTCGCGCACCGGCAGGCTCTTGTAGTCGTCGATACTCGGCACCTTGACCTCAATCCTGGCCATAGTCGGTCTCCTTTAGCCGCGCTGGCACTCTCTGTGAAAGCTCCCCCGATCTTACTTCGATGGCTCAGGCCCAGGCAAGGGCTTACGCCTTCGCCGGTACGTAGCGTGCGCCCCCGGCGAGCAGCGCGGCCATTACCACCACCACGCTCAGCGCCGCGGTGAGCGAACGGACATGCGCCAGGCTGCCGATGAGCGGTGGGCCGATGAGGAAGCCGCAGTAGCCAATCGAGCTGACCGAAGCAATCGCCGCGGCGCTGCTCGCCCCCGGCACCCGCGTCGCCGCGCTATACAAGATGGGCACCACCGGAGCCAGCCCGGCACCTACCAGGGCGAAGCCCAATAGGGCTACCACGGGCGTGCCGGTGAGCAGTACGGCGGCCATCGCCACCGCCGTCACGCAAGCCCCCGCGGCCAGCAGCGCGGGCTCGGCAAAGCGCTCGCGCAGCGCGTCGCCGACCAGGCGCGATGCCGCCATGGCACCGGCAAAGGCGGCATAGCCCAGGGCGGCCTGCGCCTGGGGCAGGCCGAGCTCCTGTTTGATGTAGAGCACACCCCAGTCCGACACCGCGCCTTCGGCAGTCAGCCCCAAAAGAACGAGCAGGCCAATCAGCAGCAGCCGTCCCCGCGGCCAGGTGAAGTGCGCGGCTTTGGTATCGGCGCTGCCCCCACCGAGCATGCCGCGCGTGCCGAGCGTCAACACCGCGGCCAGCACGACGGCCACCCCCGTAAGCTGCGGCGCCGGCAGGAGCCCCGCGCGCAATAAAGCCGCTACGAGCCCGGCGCCGAACATGCCGCCCAGACTGTACATGGCATGCAGGTTACTCATGATCGCGCGGCCACCCAGAAGCTCCAGCTCCGCGGCCTCGCTGTTGAGCGCCACATCAAGGAGACTCGTACCGGCGCCGAGCGAGAAGACCAGGAGCACGAGCCCGGCCAGCCCCGGCATTCGGAGCGCCAGGCTGAAGGCAAGGCTCGAGAGCAGCCCGGCAAACAGGGTAGCGCGGCGGGTCCCAAGGCGCGCCACCACGCGTCCGGCAAACAGCAGCATGAAAACTGCACCGAGCGCGCCGCTAAGCAGGACCCCGGCCAGCGTCGCTTCGTCCAGCCCATAGTGCGCTTTCAGCGAAGGGATGTGGGCTCCCCAGACGCCGACGAAGATGCCCAGCACCGCGAACAGCGAGCGGCTTACCCAGCGCGCCCGGCGCAGCGCAGAAGGCGCGAAGCTTTGGCTGAGTGTACTCACGGCAGCGATTCTATATCCCGAGCCGGAAAAAATCTGCGGCCGTTCAGCCGGGATTCGGGTGAAGCTCCAGCTCGAACAGCACCGCCTCGCTATGCGGCTTGGGGATGTTCTGCAGCGGGCGCGCGCCGGCAAGCTCGAAGGTGGCGTAGTCGCGCGCGCAGACCCGGCGGAAGCCGGTCTGTGCCGAAAGGAGTACCGTGGCACGGTGGGTACAGATCGTCACTGCGCGGCGAAAACCCAGCTTGCGGGCGGACGCCAGGGCGGTGTGCTCCAGAAGATGCGCCAGCTCATACCCGTCCGTGCCCGGTGCTACACCGGTCATGGCAAGCTCGATGACTTCTCCCGCTCGCGGTCTGCCGCGCAAGCGCTCGTACTCTTCCATCAAGCCGCCAAGCAGGGTGAACACGGGGCGCATGGTCGGCGGCTCCGCGCCCGGTGCAAACGACGGCTCGTCTACCAGATCATGCGCCAGGCAGAACCCGATGGGCAGGCGGGTCGCAGGGCTCAAGGCGACGCACGAGACCGCAGTGCGCCGGCAAGCACGAAACACCTGCTCCAGGTACTTTTGCAGGTCGGCCGCGGTGATCGCTGTAGCTACAGCGACCGGCTCCGCGGATAGAAAGGTCGCAGTAACCAGACGCATCACGGCGTCTGCAGGCACGGCAGCGAGCGAACATACGGTGAGCGGCAGAGCCGCGACCGGCGAAATCTTTTGGCCTGTAGCAAGCCAGCTGGCTACTTCCGCCAACGTCCCGTGGGCAAGGAGGCTGCCATCGCTGGCCTGGGCGCCGCCGGCACCCGCGAGCAGCGCCAAGAGCTCTGCCAGCGCCAGTGAGTCACCGCCGAGTGTGAAAAAGGTGTCATCTGGAGATTCAGGTACACGATGCAGAACTTGCGTCCACAGCGCCGCCAGTCGCTCCTCTGTTGGCGTCCGCGGCTGCCAGGCCACGGGCGCGTGCCGGCCACCAGCTGCCTGAAGCGCGTCCCGATCCACCTTTCCATTAGGGCCCAGCGGTAGTACGTCCACCGCGATGAGCTCTGCGGGCACCATGATCTCCGGCAAGCGCTGCGCGGCGCGAGCCCGCAGCGCCCGGACGTCGAGCTCTGCCGGCGTCACCCAGGCCACCAGGCGCGGTCGCGCGAGCTCATCGCCCGCGCGCTCCAGAACGACTGCAGCGGCCGTGCAGTCCGCGTCGCACTGTACGAGGATGCGCTCGACTTCCTCCAGCTCGATGCGGACGCCGCGGAGCTTGACCTGGCGATCGGCGCGACCGACAAAAAACAGCTCTCCGGTGGCCTCGCGCTGCACCAGATCGCCGGTGCGAAACATCCTTGCGCCGCCGGGGAAGCCAATAAAGCGCAGCGCCTCTTCTTCGGGACGCTGGAAGTAACCCGACGCCAGCACGGGTCCGCCGACGTATAGCTCTCCGGTTTGTCCGTCCGCGACCGGGCGGCGCTGCGCATCGAGCACATGCAGCTCGGCGCCCGCGATGGCGCGGCCAATGGGTACGCGCTCGACGGGCAGCGCGGCCTCCGGCAGGAAGGCGGCACACGTTACATCTCCGGTGACTTCGGTGCTTCCGTACAGGTTGAGCAGTGTCGCCGCGGGCAGGGCGGCGCGGAACTGCTGCAAAACCGGGAGCGGGAGCGCTTCCCCACTGCTAATCCACAAGCGGAGCTTGGGCAGGCTCCTCAAGGTCGGCGCGACGCGAAGCAGCGCCCCGAGCAAGGCGGGTACGACGGTAATCCGGGTGACCGCGTGCCGCTGCAAGGCGACGACGAGCTGGGCAAGATCTGCCATCTCCTCGGCCAGCACCACGGCAACTGGGTGTCCGCCGAGCAGTGCGGCAAAGACTTCCACCACCGAGTCGACGAAGCTCAGAGACGTGCGGTGCGCGATCACCTGCTCCGCGGGGGGAGGGTAGGTCTGCCAGTCCCAGCGCAGGCGGTTCAGGGTGGCCGCGTGGGTGCCGCGTACGCCTTTGGGCCGACCGGTGCTTCCCGAGGTGTAAAGGATGTAGAGCGGGTCGGGCTGGCTCGCTGGTGCGACCGCCGTGCTGAGCTCTGGGGCGTCGTCTGGTACCTCTTCCAGATCGAGCGTCCGGCCGGTGAGCCAGGCGGGCAGCGGCGCGAGACTGCGTGCACCCACGACCACTGGTGCCGCGAGCTCTTCGATGATCAGGCGCTGCCGCTCGGTGGGGTAGGCAGGATCGATGGGAACATATACGCCACCGGCATAGAGGATGCCGAGCGTGGCGGCCACCGACTCGATAGAACGCGGCAGCATGAGGGCGACCGGAGCGTGCTGCTCGATGCCCCGCGACCTTATCGCCTGGGCAATCTGCCGGGCGCGCTTTTGCAGCGCGCGGAAGCTCAGCGCCCCGCGGGCCGAGACCACCGCCAAGGCCTCGGGGCGAGCATCCGCCACTGCGGAAAAGAGCTCATGCAGGAGCATCGGCGGCTGCTCTCAAGTGGGATCGTCGGGCAGGCATGTTAGCGCAGGTTGGCGTCGTAGGAGCGCATCCGGCCCTCCCTGGGGAGGCCCATCAACAGGTCCGCTTGCCGCGGGCCTTTCAGGCATTCGCTTCTGGAGTCACGGCAAGCGCTCCAGCCTCTCGCAAGACATCGACGGTGGCACATAGTAGCCATGCGAAGGCGTGGCGCTCCGGCTGCCGATTCCTGCGCGCCTCCAGTCCGGCGATGAGATCCGGAATCAGCGCACGCGAGAACCGCTGCGGGAAGGCGTCCGCGATGCCGCCGCGATTGAGGAGATCGAGAATCCGCCGCAGCTGCGCCACGCTCTCGGTGAGGAAGGCGTCGAACGCCGCCCCGTGGCGGGCCGCCAGCGCCTCGAGGCCGGTGGTCTCTTCCTCGATCAGGCGCTGGCAGCGGTCGAACTCGGCCTTCGCAGCATCAAACTCGTCGGTGGTGATGTTGCCGCGGTCGAAGGCGAGCTCGAAACCGTAGAGATCCGGGCAGGCGGCCCTGCGCTCGCAAATCCGCGCGATCCGCTCCAGCAGCTCTTTGATAAAGGGAGTCGCTTCCATGGCGCAGCGCACGGCTTTGATTGTAAGCTAAACAGATTCGCGGTGGATGTTTTCTACGGTCGGCAGGCTGGTCCACGAACATCAGGTCCTGAAGAAGCTGGGTCAAGTCCCCGGTGTGGAGCGCCCGGAGGCGCCGGGCCGAGACCGCGGGCGCGGGCCCTGGTTTTCCAAGGGCCACATCTGAGATAAGGTTGGGTCCCATGTACCACGGAACGCGTTTACCGCGAGAGATCGGGCAGCTCATCGGGCAAGAACGGCTCACCAGCAACCTCGACGAGGCCATCTGGGACGCCGAGCTCGCCCCCGGCGACGCGCCGCCCTGCATATACCTCGTCGAGCCGCTCGGTGAGGTCGAAGAGGTCCCCGCCCAGGAGCGTCCTGTCGGCCGCCCGTCCATGTCGCTGCGCACCCGCGCGCTCCTGCGCGTCATCGGCGAAGTCACCAAGTGGATGCACTACCACGGCACTCGCGCGCAGCTGCAGGTGGGGGACCTGATCAAGCCGGGCCACGCGGCCAATTACGGCGACGCCCCGCGCACCGCCAACCACGTCTACTTCGCCCGCACCCTCGACGCGGCCACCTGGGGCGCCGAGCTGGCGCAAGGGAACGGGCCGGGGCGCATCTACATCGTCGAGCCGACAGGCCCGTACGAAGACGACCCGAACCTCACCGACAAGAAGTTCCGCGGCAACCCGACCAAGGCCTTTCGTTCCCGCTCCCCCATCCGCGTCATCGGCGAGGTCACCGACTGGAAGGGCCACCCGCCGGAGCTCGTTCAGGGCATGAAGGACGCGCTTGCCCGCTTGGCCGAACAAGGCGGCGCGACGATCGACGACTGACTCGGCGGCCCGTGTTATCCCATCGCCGAGGTACGCGCCCGCTATCATAGCGAGCCGATCGCGGCTTGAGATCGGACGAAGCTGTTTCGCGGAGTCTGTCTACGGCTCGGACTCCAGCAGATACACAAGTTCATGGATGGGCGCAATCTTCACCAGGATGGCGCTCCATCGCAGTAGCCCCAGATTCTCAACGCCTGCTGGAATCCAACTTTCCTGAGAGTTACTGCGACTCGATTTGTGTCGCCGCCGGACTCCCTCGACCACAGGGGCCTACCGCGCCACAACCGACAAAAGGGCAACCTCTGCGGCGCCGGGATCCGAGATTCCGTGAGGCTGCCTTTGTCGAGTACGCGTACGCTTGCGCTATGTGTGGCTACGACGGACGGCTGGGACGCGACCCGGTGGGGCTGGAATTGGCATACTACCCAGGTTTTTAGAGGTCAATTGCTATGAGCCGCCGCTGTCGCCTGCGCCAGAGGAAACGCCTCCTTCAATTTAGCTGAAGCACGACCGTTGGCGTCGGCGATCCGTTGACCTGGACCATACCATGCGGTATGGTATGGACATGACGCAGCTCAAGATCGACCCGATCGCTCCCCCCTCATCGGGGGCATCTTCCTGGTTTTCGCCCGTGCTCCGCCGTCTCGCGCTCGGCTATCGCCGCTGGGCGATGGCCCGCACCGATGTGAGTCTGGGCCGCGTGCTCTCGGCGGCGCGCAGCACCATGCGGCGTAAGAAGTACTGCTTGCTGATCACTCGCTCGGAGCACGGCAGCGATGCGCGCGTGCTTCAACCCTTCCCGCCGGAGGATGACTTCACCGTCTGGCTTGGTACGAGCATCGGCTCGCGCAAAGTGGCCCAGCTGCGGCACAACGACGCCGCGACGCTCGTGTACCAGGACGATGCCAAGGCCGCTTGTGTCGTGCTCGTAGGGCGCGTACGCACCGTCGAGGAGGTCGAAGAGCGCCGGCGCCGCTTCATGGCGACCTGGTGGGCCTTCTTTCCGGAGGGCCCAGCCGGGAGCGACTTCATCCTGCTCCGCTTCGAACCGGAGCGCATCGAGGTCTGGGACTCTGCTCGCCGAGTGACCCCGCCGCCGTTCGGTCTGCGCTCGGCTGCGGTCGCGTTCACGGACGGCCAGTGGAGGTGCGTATGAATTCCTGGGTTGCTGTCGTTCCGGCCGTCGTCTTCGCGGGGCTTGGAGCTTTGCACGCGTATTGGGCTCTGGGCGGCCTCTGGCCGGGAAAGGACCCGGAGTCGCTCGGTGGCATTGTCCTGGGAGGCCCGGCCGGCACGCGCGTCCCCGGACCCGCCGCCTGTCTCGCTGTGTTCGCGGTGCTCGGCGTCGGTTCGGTCACCGTGCTGGCGTCGGCTGGCTGGCTTGGTCAGACGGTGCAGCCGGTCGCGCGCATGCTCGCGCTTTCCTGCGCTTCGGTGCTCCCCATCCGCGGCGTGCTGGGGTTCTTCGATACACCGCT